>DASWOZ010000245.1:0-3914 GCA_036398535.1 Mucilaginibacter sp.
CTTTATATTGGTATCCCCAAAGAAATATCATTCCAGGAAAACCGTATCCCTTTAACGCCTTTGTCGGTTGCCCTGCTGGTTAATAACGGCCATGAAGTAGTACTGGAAAGTAATGCCGGGCAGGCCGCTAATTTTTCGGACAAAGATTACAGCGACCAGGGCGGTATGATAGTTTATGATACCAAAAAGGTGTATGAGGCCGATATCATCATAAAAATTGCCCCGCCAACTATGGCCGAGATAGAGATGATGAAGCCAGGCCAAACACTTATTTCGGCACTGCAATTATCAACGCTTAAAGCTGAATTGGTCCACGCTCTTATCAATAAAAAAATCACTGCGCTTTGTTTTGAACACCTGCGCGATGAGGGCGGTTCACTAAGCGTGGTAAGGGCCATGAGCGAGATTGTTGGGGCCACATCGATTTTAATAGCAGCTGAATATTTAAGTAATATTTTCGACGGTAAAGGCTTAATGCTTGGGGGCATTACGGGTGTTCCCCCTACAGAAATTGTAATTCTGGGTGCAGGTACGGTAGGCGAGTATGCCGCACGCACTGCTATATCCCTTGGAGCAGAGGTCAAGGTTTTTGACCCATCCATATACAAATTACGCCGCTTACAAAATAATATTGGCAGCAGGGTATTTACATCGGTAGTGCAACCAATAGTTTTAGAAAAAGCTATTACCACCTGCGATGTGGCTATCGGCGCCATGCGTGCCGAAGATGGCCGTAGTCCATGTATCGTATCAGAAGCCACGGTTAGCAGGATGAAGCCAAATTCGGTTATCATTGATGTAAGCATTGACCAGGGTGGTTGTTTTGAAACATCAGAAGTAACCAATCATACGCACCCGGTTTTCAGGAAGTATGATGTTATCCATTATTGCGTACCTAATATTGCATCACGGGTAGCGCGTACTGCCACTTATGCACTTACCAATATTTTTGCCCCTATTCTTGTAGATATTGGCGAACACGGCAGCCTCAAGAACCTTATCTGGAGCAAAGCTGGGCTACGCGAATCTGTTTATATCTTTAAAGGCCAGCTAACCAATAAACATATCGGCGACCGTTTTTCAATTCCTTGTAAAGACCTCGACCTGTTAATTGTTTCACACCATTAATTTATGAAACATCTTATTTGTTTGTGTATGCTTATTGGTGTTGGCCGGTTGGCCTTTTCACAGCATTATAAATATATAGATAGTTCGAAGGTGATGGGTCAGGCCGCCTATTCCCGGCAAATTAAAGCTAACCCAAACTCAAAGCTGGTTGAAATAAAAAAGTATATACCGGAAATAACCCTTGATATAAGGTACGCCACAACTAATAATTTTACGCATCGCCGTATGTATCCACAGGCCAGGGCTTTTGCAAGGCTGCCAGTTGTAATGGCTTTGAAGGATGTGGAAGCTGATTTAAAAAACCGCGGGCTTGGCTTAAAAATATACGACGCCTACAGACCATATTCTATCACTGCTAAGTTTTATGAGGTTACACCGGATACAAACTTTGTTGCCGACCCGCATAAAGGTTCAAAGCATAACCGGGGCTGTGCAGTTGATATTAGTTTGATTGATTTAAAAACAGGAAAAGAGCTTGATATGCCAACCGGCTTCGATAGCTTCAGCAGAAAGGCCGGCGCCAATTATCCCGATTTGCCAAAGCAGGAGATAACCAACCGCGAATTATTGAAAAACGTAATGCAGGCACATGGGTTTAAAGTAATCTCGACAGAATGGTGGCATTATGATTTTAACGGATGGGCCAGATACCCCTTGCTTGACATTCCTTTTTCTTCAATTTGACATTAATAAAAAATCCCCTCAAACATTTTTGCCTGTAAAATATTGTTAGTAAACAGTTAAGTAGCTGGCAAATATTTAATCCAATGGCATTTAGAAGCAAAATGAAAGTTTTTAGCATAGCATATTTTAAAGAATGGTGGAAAATATTGGTAGCCACCTTTATGGGGTTTATTAACGATAACGGCCTGAAACTAAGCGCTTCCTTAGCTTATTATACCATTTTTTCCGTTGCCCCTTTATTGTTCTTAATTATTTCAATTGCCGGCTTGGTTTATGGTCGCGATGCAACGTCAGATACCCTGTATCCTCAAATTAAACATTATGTAGGGCCACAGGCGGCTACGCAAATACAGGATATCTTAAAGAATCTGCAGCTTTCAGGAAAATCGGAGTTAGCGGTTATTGTGGGAGTAGCCATATTATTAATTGGTGCAAGCAGTATATTTATTGAGATACAGGACTCATTAAATATAATATGGCGGGTTAAGGCTAAACCCAAAAAAGGATGGCTGAAATTAATTCAGAACCGTTTTATATCATTCTCGCTGATTGTTAGTCTGGGCTTCCTGCTATTGGCCTCGCTGATTATAAGTTTAGTAATGACAGCTATCAGCGATTGGATAACCCATTTTTTCCCTGTAGTAACAAAGCTGCTTATAAATATTGTTAACCTGGGGGTTAACCTTGTTATTATATCCGTATTATTCGGTATTATTTTTAAAGTACTGCCTGATGTAAAGATCAGGTGGAAGGATGTACGAACGGGGGCTTTTTTTACGGCTATCCTCTTTATATTAGGCCAGTACCTTATCAGCCTTTATATTCAATACACTGCTAAAACCTCGGCCTATGGAGCTGCTGGTTCAATAATGGTCATACTTGCTTGGATATATTATACATCGGCAATATTATACATCGGTGCCGAATTTACACAAGTTTATGCCGAAGCTATAGGCAGCCATATAGAACCTGCAGATTATGCTGTGCATGTGCAGCAAACAGAGGTTTTAAAAGAAGTAACCACACTGCCAGCCCAAAACCCGGATATTAAGGGAAATTTGAAGAAGAGTTGACGTTAATAGATCATTAGTTCATAGTCCGGACTTGAAAAATTAATAGTTTTCTTACTATGATCCATGATCTATCAACCATGAACCAGCTAATAATTGTCGTGTATAAACGTTATAATTCTCACTATTTCATCCCGAATCTGAGCGGATGGAGCGGTGAAATTATTGTTCATAAATGAAAAAGCAAGGCGTTTGCCTTTTTTAGTGATGAGATAACCACTCTGGTTATAGTTATTCGATAAAGAGCCTGTCTTGGCCCAAACAAATGGTTGCCCGTTGTCCGTTTTATAAGATTTTCTTATAGTTCCTGATACGCCGCCGGCATGCATCAAACTGTGAACCAAATTTTCATTTTTTACTTCATCCAATATCTTACATAAAAGTACCACTATACTGCGCGGCGTAAATAGATTGTATCGCGAAAGCCCCGAACCGTCAACCCATTGCGGTGCATCAGGCAGGTCATTTAAAAAATGGGCCTTTGAATAGTTGATGCCTGAGTCGGTATTTAACGTTCCAAACTTTGTCGAAGAGCAAACCAACAGTAACTGTTCGGCAATAAAATTGTCACTGGGTTGCAGCATGTGCCTATAAACGGTATCGGCATTGGTATTGTACACTGTTTTGACATCGATAGGAATGGGTAAATGCACGATGGTAACTACTTGTTTTAAACTGTCTTGCAGCAGCTCTGCTGTCAATTCATTGCTCGTTTTCCAGGGAATTTCCTGTTTAAAGCCTACGGGCAATGGCATAAAAGGATAAGCAAATGTATTGCTCAAAAAATCACGCTTCACCTTAAAGGCAGTTGGCCGGTAATTGGTATCGCACTTTAAATACTTTTTTAAATATGCCGGCTTTATTTGAAGGGAATCATTTTTATCAGCGTACAAAATTGCCGTATTGTTTTCTATTGGCAACTCGTTTTTTTCGGCTTGGTAATCTTCGTTATAATCATCCCAGGCCCAGCCCGTGCCATAAAATGGATTTTTATAATTCCCGGCAGAAAGGAATAGCTTTTTACCGCTGTTT
>DASWOZ010000246.1:0-6568 GCA_036398535.1 Mucilaginibacter sp.
TGCAAGCCAGGAATTTCCTGCGGCAGGGCAGAGCCTGTAATTTCATGGATCAGGGCGCCAAAGCTGGTATCTTCCTGCGGGGGCCTGCCTACTACCGTAAATGACCATACTGCATCCTTACGATGATAAACATTATGCACCTTTAACAGCGGGAATGGATGGGCAAGGCTGTAATAACCCAAATGGTCGCCGAACGGGCCTTCGGGTTTATTCTCGTGCGGCTGCACGGTACCGGCTATTATAAAGTCGGCATCGGCCGAGATACAAAAACCCTCGTCATCATACAAATAACGAAAGCGGCGGTTTCCCAATGCGCCGGCAAAAGTCATTTCAGACAAACCCTCGGGCAACGGCATCACGGCAGCTACGGGGTGCGATGGCGGACCACCCACAAATATGCTCACCTTTAATGGCTGCCTCTTGGCATTGGCCTTAGTTTGGTGCACTCCTATACCACGGTGCAATTGGTAGTGCAGACCTATTTCTTCATTTAATATATACTCGTTACCGGCTATTTGTATGCGGTACATGCCCAGGTTGGCATTCATAATACCGGGTTTATCCATATCCTCGGTATATACCTGCGGCATGGTAACAAACGGGCCGCCATCATTGGGCCAGTTCACAATCTGCGGCAAATCGCTGATATGGCATTTGGCGAACCCAATCGGTGCATTTTTCCCGGTATTCATCGGCAAAGCCGATAAGGCGGTTAACGCTACGTTAGCATATTTTAAGGGATGCTTTATTGCTTTAACAGGGTCAGATTTCAGGTCGACCAATGTTTTAATCTTATCCAGCGTATCCCTGAAAATAAAACGCGAACGATCAAGCGTTCCAAACAAGTTAGATACCGCCGGGAAGTTGCTGCCTTTTACATTTTCAAATAAAATAGCCGGGCCCTGGTTTTCAAACACACGTAAATGAATGGCCGCCATTTGCAGGTAAGGGTCAACCTCTTCTTTTATACGTATTAAATGACCATTTTTTTCAAGGTCGGTAAGGCAGGCTTGTAAACTTGGATAACCCATATTAATTTTCTATCGGCACAAATGTACAAATTGAGCAATTGTATACAGCAGGCCATAACCCGATTAAATCTATAGACAAACATTAAACTATGTGCTTAAAAAAAGTTATTACTACTTTTAGGCTTTAAGGTACGCATGTCTATCATTATATTCACACTTATCATACTAATTGGTTCTTACTTTGCCGGTTTGCTGGGTTCATTAACAGGTTTGGGCGGCGGCTTTGTTATTATACCTTTGCTTACTTTACTATTACATGTAGATATTCATTATGCCATTGGCGCTTCGCTTATATCTGTAATTGCTACTTCATCCGGCTCGGCCGCGGCTTATGTTAAAGAGGGTATTACTAATATTCGTTTAGGCATGTTTTTAGAGATAGCTACAACCGCCGGGGCTATGGTTGGTGCTATAATAGCTATCTACATCCCGGCTAATTATATCGCCATCATATTTGGCTGCATTTTAATCTTCTCGGCTTTGGCCTCGCTTCGTAAAAAGGCAGAAAACATCACTACCGAAAAAAACTATCTGGCCGAAAAGTTAAAACTAAACAGCAGCTACCCCGGGCCAAGCGGTCTTGTTCAATATGGTGTAACCCATGTAGCAGGCGGCTTTTTCATGATGATATTTGCCGGCGTAATATCCGGCTTATTGGGTATTGGCTCTGGCGCTTTAAAGGTGATCGCTATGGATGGCATTATGCGTATTCCGTTTAAAGTATCAACTACTACCAGTAATTTTATGATAGGGGTTACCGCTGCAGCCAGCGCTGTAGTTTATTTACAACGCGGATACATTGACCCGGGGCTATCCATGCCGGTGGTGATTGGGGTATTATTGGGTGCTCTAAGCGGATCGAAGATTTTGGTAAACAGCAAATCATCGGGTTGGCTGCGCTGGATATTTACAGTGGTAGTAACTGCTTTAGCTATACAAATGATCTATCATGGTATTACAGGAAAGATATAAAAGGGACTGCTATTTAACCCCCCAATGACTAAATGATCAAAATAAGATGAGTAAATTTAAAGATACAGACATACAGGTGATTATTGGCTGGGTATTGCGCCTGGGAGTTTTCATCTCCATGTTGATTGTTTTTTTGGGTGGTATAGTTTATATATACAGGCATGGCCATGAGATGGCAGATTATCACCTATTTAAAGGTATCCCTGTTTTTGTACAAACCGGCGCCGGTATTATTGAGGGTATTTTAACATTCAGGGGCAGGGCAATTATACAGGCAGGCATAGTTTTATTGATTGCCACCCCTATTATACGGGTTGTATTTTCGGCTATAGGCTTTATGCTGGAAAAAGACTACTTGTATATAGGTATCACCTTATTAGTTTTAACTATTATTTTTATTAGTATGCTTAGCGGATATGCTGGTTAATAATTTAAAAAAAACAATCATCCCCCTTGCACGTATATCACAATATGCACAGGCATCACGTTGAATCATCGGTTTTTAGGAATATTGGTTACGACCAGGAAGCCAGGATATTAGAGGTGGAGTTTAAGGATACCGGAGATGTATGGCAATATTATGCCTTCCCGCCCCGGGCTTATAAAAAATTTATCAATTCCGAATCATTAGGCCATTTCTTTACTAAGTACATTAAAAATAAATATCACGAAATACAGATGTTGTAATTAATTGCTTGAACCCACCCTTTTTTGTTCGTCTTCGTTAGCGGTTTGATGCTTTATACTTTTTACCGATGTTTTACCAAACCGGTAAGTAAAATTTAACCGGACTATACGGGTTTCAATTTTATCAACAATAGTAAGGTTAAGATTCTGATAAGTAGAATGCGCTTTATCCCTGTGGGTATTAAAAATATCTGTAACTGCTAATTTCAAGGTCGCTTTTTTGTTGAATAATTGTTTACTTATCCCTGCATCTACATTATAGTTTGCTTTAAACTGGCCAATACCATAAAAAGTAGGTGATTCATATTTACCAGAAAGCTCGGCATTAATGGTATTACTTAGGGTAAAGTTTTGAAGGCTGCTAAAGTTAATGTCCTGTGTCCCCTTGTTTAGATCACCATTTGCAGCATAGGCCTTAGTACGCTGATAAGCCGCATCTAAAAAAAAACCGGCATTCCACCAATTAGTAAACTGTACCGGGGCCGAAAGCCGTAAGCCGTAAGCAGAAAAGGTACCGAAATTTGTAAAAGTAGTAACATCTACTTTTGAAATATCGTTTTGTACATAATTATTAAAGTCATAAAAGCCGGTAGTATGTAGTGCGTACAAGGTGGTAATATAAGTTTTATTATAGGTATGTGATAGTTCTAAGGTGTTTGTATATTCCGGTAACAGGTTAGGATTACCAGACCGGTAATCATACAGATCAACATAATATAAAAACGGGTTTATATCTGTATAGGATGGCCGTTGAATACCGCGTGTAAAACCAAGTGTAAAATCGTTTTTGTCGTCATATTGATAGGCTAACTGCGCATGCGGGAACAGGTCAAAATAATTATTATCTTTTTCTTGCTGTAGTGTAACTGAATTACCTTTCGCATTTGTTTGCTCGGCACGTAAACCTGCCTCGATATTGAGTTTCCCAACCTTACCAATATAATTCACGTAGCCCGCGTTAATAATTTCGGTATAAATAAACCGATTGCTGAATTTTGGATCGGCTTGATACTGCCCATTTACCAACGGACCAAAAATCAGATCGTTATCACTTTTTACCCGGCTATATTTAATACCCGCCTCTATCCTTGATGTTTTCGATATGGGGTTAACATAATCAACCTTAGCTACCCAGTTAGCGATGCTGGATGGCGATAAATTTTGCTGTAGCAATGGCTGACGATAAACCCCACCGGCAGCATTATAAAAATCATTGGTTATATATTCTGCCGAATGCCGGTCAATATTATTATAAAGCACATCTGCCGATAGCGTTTTGCCTGCTTTATCTAAAACACCGTTATAATTTATATCGTAAGTGATATTGCTTATACTTCTGGTTAATTTTGAACCTGCTGTAATGGTTGAATCTAAAACACCATTATTGGCTATTTTTAAACTGTTCCTTTTTACATAGTCCTGGTTATTAACATAACCATATATTAAAACACCCAAAGTATTGTTTGGCGATAGGTAATAATCTGTACCCAACCTAAAATTGTTGTTATATCTTTTAGGTGTGGTGTAATAATCAGCATTATAATCACTTTTAAGACCATTATAATCAATTCTGCGATCGGTAGTAAAACTATGATAGGAATTATCAGCAGCGTAGGCGTAGCTGCCAAAAACATTTACTTTATCCGTACGATTGTTAAAAGATAAACCCGCATTGGCTTTATAAAAACTACCCACACCTGTGCCCGCGCTAAATGTACCATTGGTACCTACATTGATTCCCTTTCTGGTTATGATATTAATAACACCCGCCCCGGCGGCATCATACTTAGCCGAAGGATTAGTGATGAGCTCTATTTGCTGAATGGTGCTGCTTTGCATACCCTGTAAAAAATCGGCCAAATTATCAGCAGATAAATTGGTTGGCTTACCATCAATAGTTACCAGCGCGTTTTGCCTGCCTATAATACTAATCCCTCCCGCATCCTTTACATGTACACCCGGCGCCTGCCGTAAAATCTCAAATGCCGAGTTCCCTTCGGCTATAATGCTGCTTTGAACATTCAATACTACTTTACCGGGCCTTACTTCTACATAAGGCCTTTTGGCAGTAACAGATACCTCCTTTAACTGCGGTATAGAAACTACCAGTTCAAGGGCAATATTTAAAATACTTTGTGTGCTAACCTGGTATGGGCCGGATAACGCCTGATTATAACCTATCTTAGTGGCTAATACCAGGTATTTTCCCGGGCCAATACCATTAAACTTAAATATCCCGTTATTGTCACATACGGTCGATTTAAGAATGGACGAATCGGCGGCTAATAATATTACTGTTGCCAGATCTGCGGAAACATGATTTTCTGTTGAAACTTTACCCTGGATAGAAGCGGCATTTTGCGCGTACAAACAATTACATATGGCCATTAATAGCCAGGTAAATAAGCACGCAAGTAAAATTCGCATTAAGATGAGGTAGCGTTATTTAATCAAATTGTAACTATTCTGTTATAATCAAGCAATTATACTAAAAATACCCAAATACAACGGGGTCATTTTAACTGTAGCGTAATATAATTATACACTATTTTTAATATTTAAACATTTATAGCTTAAGTATAACGAGCTACAAGATTTTTCTTAATTTCGGGATTGGAAATTTCTTGTCTGACTATTATATAAAATGAACAAAATAGCCTTCTTTTTAATCACCTTTCTTTTCGCAGCGAAATTATTTGCACAGGCAGAACCACCTAAATATACAACTGCTGCGGCCCAGTTTAAAAAGTTCTATAATAATGATGAGCCCGATAGTATTTTTAACCAGTTTAGCCCCGAGCTGCAAACCGCTTTACCTGAGGATAAATTTAAAACCACCACCAATCAGTTAAAAACCCAATTGGGCAGCTTAATTAAAACTGAATTTGTTAAATATGAGGCACCTTTAGCCACCTATAAAGCAACTTTCCAAAACGCGGTTTTTTTATTGAATGTTTCTTTAAATAATAAATCCCAATATACCGGCCTATTATTAAGCCCGTTCAGGACGTATCATCATCCGATCCTTCAATTGTAGAAACACCCGTAAGCTTAAAAACGTTATCAGGAACAATTTCCGGCACTTTAGCCATGCCTAAGAGCGCGACCGGGAAAATTCCCGTAGTTTTAATTATTGGCGGCTATGGTCAAATTGACCGCGATGGTAACGGCCCAACTATGAATAACAATGTTTATAAATTATTAGCTACGGATTTAGGCAAAAACGGCATTGCATCCCTGCGTTATGATAAACGCATGATTGGTCAAAGCGTAAGTTTAACCAAAGAAACAGACATGCGTTTTGATGATTATATAGATGATGCCTTCAGCCTGATCAATATGCTGAGCAGCGATGCCCGGTTTTCAAAAATAGTGGTATTTGGCCATGGACAGGGCGCGTTGGTGGGCATGATCGCTTCAACCAATGAGAATGTAAAAGAATATATATCCGCAGAAGGATCATCTGTAACTGCCGACAAAGTTTTAACCGAACAGATCAATAAAACCTATCCTAAATACATAGCCGATAGCTTTAAAGGTGTGCTGGACACCCTGCGAAGGGGAAAGATCAATTATAAGGTTGACCCTGCTTTATACCCCGTTGCCCGGCCAAGCCTGCAAAATTATATTTTAACCTGGTGGCGGTTTGACCCGCAGGCAGAGATAAAAAAGGTAAAGGTTCCTATTTTGATCATAAACGGCACCACCGATTTACTGTTTGATGTTACCAATGCCGAAAAACTAAAAAAGAACAAAGCCAATTCGCTGGTTATAATCACCAATATGAACTATGTGTTAAAGGACGCGCCTGCTGATAAAGATAAAAATACAGCTACCTACACCAACCCCGATCTCCCTTTAAAGCCCGAACTGATTAC
>DASWOZ010000247.1:0-8617 GCA_036398535.1 Mucilaginibacter sp.
GCAATGGCGCATAGGAAGTTTCGCAATCATTCGGCTCCACATTCGCTCGCCTTTTGCCGGGTGAGTGCGGCGTTTAATCTAATCTTGATAATCCTTTAATCCTGATTCAGACAACCTACAAATGCTTATCTCCCATATAAAATGTCAGTTGTCCGCCTTTCATAATATCGGCATGGGTAATAAATAGCTGATTTAACGGTTTTCCGTTTAACATCATTTTTTGGATAAATACATTTTTATCGCCCTGGTTGATGGTGTTAATCGTGAAGGTTTTGCCGTTATCCAGGGTAATAACCGCGTGGTTCACCGCCGGGCTGCCAATGGTATACTGATCTGACGCCGGAGCAAAAGGATAAAAACCCAATGAACTGAATATATACCAGGCGCTCATTTGGCCGGTATCATCATTGCCGCCCAAGCCGTCGGGAGTGGGTTTATACATTAGCGGTAATATCATGCGCACACGTTCCTGGGTTTTCCAGGGCTCATTGGTAAAATCATACAGGTAAGCTACATGGTGCGACGGCTCATTACCATGCACATAGTTGCCAATAATGCCATCGCGGGTAATATCTTCGGTTTCGGCAAAATATTTATCGGGCAGGTTCATGGTGAAAAGCGAATCCAGATAACGTACAAAGCGGGTGTTGCCACCCATCAGTTTAATCAAACCTCTTGGGTCCTGTGGGGCAAACAGGGTATAGTTCCAGGAGTTCCCCTCAATAAAACCTTCGTTAATGGTAGTGAGGGGGTCAAATTTTTTACGGAACGAGCCATCTGCCAGTTTTGCCCGCATAAAGCCTACGGCCGGGTCATACACATTTTTATAGTTTTGCGACCGTTTCATAAACTCGTTATAAATATCAGTTCGACCCAGTTTTTTTGCCATTTGGGCTATGGCCCAATCATCATAAGCATATTCAAGAGTGGAAGATACGGAGTTGCCATTTTTTTCATCAGGAATATAACCCAGGTCCATGTAATAACCCAACCCTTCATAGTCGCGGTGGCGGGCAGTGGTTACGCAGGCTTCTAACGCTTTTTTGGTATCAAACGGTGCGTTGCCTTTTATAACGGCATCGGCAATAACTGCTACACTGTGATAGCCGCTCATGCACCAGTTCTCGTTAGCCGAGTTTGACCAGATGGGCAGCATATGTTCCGGACTTTGGTCATAGTGCATCAGCATGGACTTCACCATATCGGCATTGCGTTTGGGATCAATAATATTAAACAGCGGGTGCAGCGCCCGGTAAGTATCCCATAATGAAAAAGTGGTATAATTAGTAAAACCAATGGCTTTATGAACCATCTGATCTAATCCCTTGTATTGCCCGTCAACATCCATATAAATGGTTGGGTTGATCATGGCATGGTACATGGATGTGTAGAAATTGATCTTAGTTTCCTTACTACCCTCAATTACAATTTTATGCAGTTCTTTTTCCCATTGTTGCTGCCCGTCGTTTTTAACTTTACTAAAGTCCCAGCCGGGTATTTCTGCCCGCATATTGTTTAATGCACCGGCCATGCTCACAGGCGATAAAGCAAATTTGATCTTTATCTTTTCGCCTTCGCCGGTTTTAAAATCAAACCAGGCACGCAGCTGCCTGCCCGCAATTTCGGGGAAGTTATTTACCTTGTTGAACTTACCCCAGAACCCGCCATATACTTCGCGTTTGGAATAGTTTTTATAGCCATGCTGGAAGAAAGGCTTAGAAAATTTCATGGCGAAATATAACGTACGGGTACGTGCCCAGCCATTAGTTTGGCGATAGCCAATAACGGTAGAGTCATTCAATACCCGCATATATGTCCATACGTTTTTATCGGGATAGTTGTAAATGCCTGCCATCAGATCAAGAATGATATGCGACTGATCAGATCGGGGGAAGGTGTATTGATGAAAGCCAACCCGTGGGCTGGTGGTCATTTCGGCAATGATGTTATGGGCGTCTAATTTTACTTTGTAGTAATTGGCTTCGCTCACTTCGTTTTGATGCGAGAAGGCAGAGCGATAACCGCTGCCGGGTTTATCCGCTGTGCCGGGATTTAACTTTAGCGGGCCAACGGTAGGCATAATTAAAAAATCGCCCAGATCTGAATGCCCCGTGCCACTAAAATGGGTATGGCTAAAGCCAACAATGGTTTTATCATCATACTGGTAACCGGCGCAGTATTTATAAACGTCGGGGTTGTATTTGCCGTCCTTCTCGTAGCTGGCAGTATCTGTTTCGGGGCTTAGCTGCACCATGCCAAACGGTACCGTAGCACCGGGATAAGTATGCCCCATGCGTTGGGTGCCGATGATGGGTTTAACGTATTGAATAAGGTTGGCTTTGGTTTGAGCGCGGGCGGTAATGGCACTTATTACTAAGGCAAATACTATCGATAATCTATAATTCATATACTTTATTAATCATTAACAATTATGTCATTGCGAACCAGGGTTATGTGGGGATACGTGTGTCGAAGCAACCCCGCCGATGATTAATGAAGCGACGAGATTGCTTCGTCGCCTTCACACGCAGCCCTTACGCTCCTCGCAATGACAAAGTTTTATATTTTATTTTTCTTTTTTAGTTCTTTCCTGATAAAGAGAACGGTACGTCATCCTCTTTTACGCCCCTGTTTTTATTGGGTTTACCGGTCATTTCTATATTGATGACCGCACCCCTTATTAATGAGCTATGGCTGAGCCAGTTTTTATCATACAGTTGCCCGTTATATTGTAAAGTGCTGATATATTTATTTTCGGCACTGTTATCCGGGGCGTTAATAATTACCTTTTTACCGTTCTCTAAATTTAAGGTTACTTTTTTAAATAACGGAGCGCCCAGTACATATTGATCACTGGCCGGGGTTACGGGGTAAAACCCCATAGCCGAAAACACATACCATGCAGAGGTTTGTCCGTTATCTTCATCGCCGCAATAACCATCGGGAGTAGCTTTATACAGGCGGTTCATGGTTTCGCGTACCCAGTACTGCGTTTTCCAGGGCTGGCCACCGTAATTATACAAATAGATCATGTGCTGAATGGGCTGATTGCCATGCGCGTATTGACCCATGTTGGCTATCTGCATTTCGCGGGTTTCATGTATCACGTCTTCATAATAGCTATCATCAAATATGGGCGGCAATATAAATACCGAATCCAGTTTGTTTACAAATTTTTGCTTACCGCCCATCAGGTCAATCAACCCATTTATGTCATGAAAAACGCTCCAGCTATAATGCCAGCTATTGCCTTCGGTAAAGGCATCCCCCCATTTAAACGGGTTAAATGGTGTTTCAAAGCTGCCATCCTTATTTTTGCCACGCATTAAACCTGTTTGCGGGTCGAACAGGTTTTTATAGTTCATGCTGCGTTGTTTGTAAAGATCGGTTTCTTCTTTTGGCCTGCCGAGCGCTTTTCCTAATTGGTAAATCGCATAATCGTCGTAGGCATATTCCAGCGTGCGTGCGGCATTTTCCTTGATCTTTACATCATAAGGCACATAGCCCAGCGTGTTATAATACTTTACGCCATAACGCCCAACTGCCGACATTGGCCCTTCGTTATTGGCACCGTGTATCAGCGCCTCATACAGTGTGTTAATATCGTATCCCCGCAAGCCTTTCAAGTAAGCCTCGGCAACTACAGAGGCGGAGTTATTGCCCACCATAATATCGGCATAGCCGGGGCTTGACCATTCGGGCAACCAGCCGCCTTCTTTATAGTCGTTTACCAAACCTTGCTGCATTTCTTTATTGATGGATGGATACACCAAATTCAGGAAAGGGTATAATGCCCGGAAGGTATCCCAAAAACCGGTACCGCCAAACATATAGCCCGGCAATACTTTACCATTATATGGGCTATAATGAACAATTTGGTTGTTTGCATCCAGTTCATATAATTTATTGGGGAAGAACAACATGCGGTACAGGCAGGAATAAAAGGTTTTGTCCTGATCGATAGTACCGCCTTCTATCGTTAAGCGGCTCAATGTTTTGTTCCAAACGGTCTTTGCTTTTTGTTTGGTTGCATCAAAGCTATCATTAGCCAGTTCTCTTTTTAAGTTCAGATCGGCTTGCTCAAAGCTGATAAAGGAGGAGGCTACTTTTAAATGTACCACCTCGCCTTTATTGGTTTTAAAGCCGATAATACCGATGCTGTGATCGTCCGTACCCTCTAAGGTGTCAGGTTGCGGGAGCCTTTCAGCACCTTTTTTGGCGAGGGTTTTTACGCTTGCGTAAGTAATGGGCTTATCTACATAAATAACAAAGTAATTTTTAAAGTTAGTGAGTTTGCCGCGGGCATAACGGGTGCTGTAGCCTATAATTTTATTTTCTTTTGGCAATATCTTAATATATGACCCACGGTCGAAAGCATCCACAACTATATATGAACTATCCGTTTTTGGGAAGGTAAACCTGAATTGCGCGGCCCGTTCGGTGGGTGTAATTTCGGCGGTCACATCGGCATCGGCCAGGTAAACGCTGTAATAGTAGGGCGTTGCTGTTTCTGCTTTATGCGAGAACCAGCTTGCGCGGTCGTTTTCCATATAAACCAGGCGATGTGTTACAGGCATGATAGAAAACTGGCCATAATCATTCATCCACGGGCTTGGCTGATGAGTTTGTTTAAAGCCCCTGATTTTATCGGCCGTATAGGTGTATTGCCAGCCGTTGCCGTTAACGCCGGTTTGGGGTGTCCAAAAATTCATGCCCCAGGGCAGGGCTATAGCAGGGTATGTATTGCCGTTAGACAGATCAACCTTAGATTGTGTACCCATTAGCGGATTTACTAAATCGGCAGGGTCTGTTTTTTTAATGTATTGCCCGTAAGCGGTAATGGAAACTAACAAACATAAAAAACAGGCAATTCTTTTCATATTAACGGGCACGTAATTCATAGCTACCTGCTAAGGTAATTATTTTAACAAGTAATGTTAAGCAGAAGGTTATGACGCAGATAAAATAAGCAGTGTACATGTGCATAAATAGCTGTATATCCCGTTCATTATAATTAATTTACTACATATTAAATTGTAGTTAAACATAAAATAAATTAACATACGCGGCATTCCGCTTTGCCTTTGTTAATCAATTATAATTTTGCATTACTGGGGGTTATCAAACCATCTTTAACCATCTGATCGGATATGGATTGTACATAGCCTTTTAAAAAACTTTGCATATTTATGGGGTCGTATGTTTTTGATTGTGCCGCCCATATCAGTTGTTCGGTTTTAGCGTCATATAAATTAGTTTCTAAATAATACACCTTATCCTGTTCATAATATCCCGGTGCATAAATGTAAGGATACCAGTTATTATAATAATCAGAAAAGCGGTTATAGTAACCATAGCGGAAGCCAGGGTTCCATCCTGTACGGCCAGTATAATGGCTTTCAGTTTCTTTACGCAGTAAAGTTATGGTCAATATCCCATCGGCACCTGTGGGCCTGATCCGGCTTATGGCCAAATCTTTTTTCTGCCCGGTTTCTGCACTAAAATTAGGCGGAAATACATCTGTGCTTTTTTCGACGGTAAGGCCCTTTTGCTGCAAAAGTTGTTGTAAACCATCTTCTACCTGTTGTTTTACCGGGATGTTACTGGTGATGGCGGCAACAAAAACATTACGGTAGCCATTGGCCGTAGCATCAGGCTTACGCCATGAACTGGTAATCATGGTTGATGTACCGCACGAAGTAAATAATAATGGTAACATGAACAGCAATGCTACACATTGAGTTTTATAAATTGATTTCATGGTGTTGTTGTTTAATATATCATATTACATCTGTACCGATAAAATGTTTAAAATTAGATAATTAGCGTGCTTATAATTTCTTGATAGTATAACATGCATCTTAATTGCTGGATAAACTAAGTTTAAGTAGAAAAAATAATATATTTGCGTAATCAATTACGTAATTAATGTTAATATGGATTTTTATAATAAAACCGGAAAAATGGCACTGGGCAGCAGGTTGCGCAGGCTAAGCGAATTGGTAACCGAACAGGCGGGCGAGGTATATAAGCTATACGCGGTAGATATGCAGCCCAAATGGTTCCCGGTGTTTTATGCATTGGCAGAGGGGGAAGAAAAAACGATTACGCAGATAGCACAGGAAATTGGGCATTCGCACCCTTCTGTAAGCACTATTGTTAAGGAGATGATGAAAAAGGGGGTAGTAAAGGAAAGTGCCAATAAAAGCGATGGCCGCAAAAATTATGTAATGCTTACCAATAAGGGGCTGGCCATAAATGACCGGATACAGGCGCAATATGTTGACGTAAATACGGCTATTGAAAACGCCCTGAACGAAACGCAATACAACATCTGGAAAGCGATTGAAGAATGGGAATTTTTGCTGGAACAAAAAAGCCTGCTAAAAAGAGTGCAGGATGAAAAAAAGCTGCGGGAAAGCAAAGACATTGCTATCGTCGATTATCAGCCCAAATATCAATCGGCATTTAAACGGCTGAACGAGGAGTGGATAACCACCTGGTTTAAAATGGAAACAGCCGATTATAAATCGTTAGATCATCCAAAGGAATATATATTGGATAAAGGCGGGCACATCCTCATTGCGCTTTATAAAGATGAGCCTGTGGGTGCCTGCGCACTGATAAAAATGAATAGCGATACTTTTGAACTGGCTAAAATGGCTGTAGCTACTGATGCCAAAGGAAAAGGGATTGGTTATTTATTGGGCAGCGCCGCTGTTAAAAAAGCGAAGGAAAAAGGCGCTAATAAATTATACCTGGAAAGCAATACCATACTTAAACCGGCCATCAGTCTTTATCATAAACTGGGCTTTAAAAAAGTTACCGGTGTACCATCGCCCTATGAACGGTGTAACATACAAATGGAGTTGGAGATAAATTAATAATAGAACAAGCCTTACGAAGCTTTTTAAGCTTCGTAAGGCTTGGCGGAGATTACACTAAAACCGAACCACCATCTACAACTATTACCTGCCCGGTTCCGTATTGCTGCTGCATAAGGTACAAATAGGTTTGTGCTATGTCTTCAGCTTCTCCCACACGTTTTACAGGCAGATTATTTCCAATTCCATTATACATACCTTCGCGTTCGGCATCCGTCATGTTTGACCATAAGTTGGTTTTTACTACTCCCGGCGAAACCAGGTTTACCCTTACCGGTGCCAGCTCAATAGCCATAGCACGGTTAAAGCCTTCCATCGCTGCGCAAATACTTGCCCCAAGCGACCAGCCCGCACCTGGCGGCCTTAGGCTGGCGATGCCGCTTGTTAATACAATTGATCCGTTTTTATTAATATAGGGGGCCGCGTATTTTACCGCGGTGAATGCCCCCCAATAACGTAGGTTAAAAAACTGTTTGGCATCGGCTATCGCTACATCAGCAATATTGATAAGTTGCAGGCTTTCTCCGGCGGTATATATTAAATGATCAAATGAGCCCAATTGATTAAAAAATCCCTGCACAGCTTGTTCATTAGTCAAATCAACCGGGAAGCCTTTACTTCCTGCCGGCAATTCTTTTAACGCCTTGTCAACCCGTTGCTGATTGCTGGATGCAATCACTAATTCGGCCCCCTGTGCGGCGGCGGCCTTCGCGGTTGCTAATCCTATGCCTGAGCTGCCGCCCAGGATCACTACTTTTTTACCTTTTAAATTTTCCATTATCATTTACATTTTTGTTAATGCAAATTTCAGGAACAGTTAGGCGCTTACACTTAACATATGGTAAAAAGTGAGGCTAACGGATATTTTTACGGATGCGGCTAAGTGATTGCGGGGTGATGCCCAAATAAGAGGCAACATCGCTTAATTGCACTTGCAAGGCAACTTCTGGTTGAAGTTCCATAAACATTTTATACTGTGTAGTAGAGTTATGGCCCAGATACCTGTTTCTTAACGCTATTTTATCCAGCAATGCCTGGTGTGTAATCCCATCTATCAGGCCTTTTAAATACGGAAGTTGTGCATAAAGCTTATCTAAATTGGCCCTGTTAAATGCCAGTACCTCTGTATCACAAGCCGCGCAAATACTTTCGTGCGCAATAACATGATTATCAAAACTATTAAGGATGGTGCAAAACTGGTTTTTCTTTAAAAAGAAGTGCGTGACTTCATTACCACTTTTATTGGTCACCATAATGCGTAAAACGCCTTTACAGATAAAGAAAATTTCTCTGCAAATATTTTCTGCTTTAAACAGGTAATCCCCCTCTTTGTACACCCGTTCCTGAGCCGCCGCAATGATGAGGGCAGCGTCAGCATCGGGAATATTACGGAACGATCTTAAAAAGGTAATTAGTTTGGTTGACATTTATACAAAGATAAAAACTTATAGTTGTTGGTGTCATTACTGATAAGACAACGGATTATGGGTTTAATTATTTGGTAACCCGTCGCGCTTCGTTTATCCACCCCGGCATAGCTTCGCCCGGCGAAACGGTTTTGCTGCTGCTTTCAAAGTAAATAGCATTGTTTGCTTTCCATGAAAATAACCGCATGCCCCGAAAAAACTTTAACCCATTCTTTATTTTATACAGAGCTGAATTTGAAAATAGGTTAAATTTATTGCATATTTTATATCAGGTCGTTATCTTTATACTTTAAATTTTTGCCGATG
>DASWOZ010000248.1:0-3062 GCA_036398535.1 Mucilaginibacter sp.
AGGTCAAAATTATCTGCAAAGATTATATGGTCCGGGAACAAGCCAGTATGATAGTAAAGCAGATTATATTAATAATGAAACAACCAGATCACATAGCTATTTGAGTAGTAATTTTTTAACCTACCATCATCAGTTTGGCGATCATTCAATAACAGCTACTGGCTTGTATGAAGTACAATCAGGTACAAGCATGGGCTTTATAGGTACTGCTAAAAGCTTATCAACTTATGCATTGGGCTATTATAATTTAGGCTTGGGCAATTCTCAGCAAACATCATCCAGCTATTCAGCAGATGCCCTGGTATCTTATATGGCAAGGGTGCAGTATAATTATAAAGAAAAATATTTCTTAACTGCAAGTGTTCGTACAGATGGGTCTTCTCACCTGATTCAAAAATACAGCACCTTCCCTTCTGTAGGTGTAAGCTGGAATGTAGCTAACGAAGACTTTTTAAAAGATTCAAAAATATTTTCTGATTTGAAAATTCGCGCTACCTATGGCCAAACAGGTAATCAAAACGTAGGTGCTTATTCAACTATCGCGCAAATTGGTACTGCCCCAGGTCAGGCTGTTGGTGCTCAGCCTGCATATTATTATAATGGCGGCAGCCCAGGTAATGCAGGTACAGGTAGTGTAGCTACCCCACTGGGAAATGGCGTATCTACTGCGCTTAAATGGGAAACTAAAACAGCTTATGATATAGGTGTTGATATGGCTTTCCTTAAAGGGCGTTTAACTTTTACTGCTGATGCTTATAAAAACAACGTAAATAACTTATTATATGCTTACCCGGCACCTTATTATGATGGTGGCGGAAGTTATCAACGTAACATTGGCAGCCTTTCAAATAATGGGGTTGAGTTTGCTCTTGGCGGTAGCCCTGTTGTTTCACGTAACTTTAAATGGAATACAAATGTTACTTTTTCAATTAACCGTAACAAGGTTACTGACCTTGGTGGGTTAGATGACCAGGTAGTAGGCAGTGGTAACAATACTGTAAATGCCATATTAAAAGTTGGCCAGCCATTAGGTGAGTTTTACGGATATAAATTTTTAGGTACCTGGAAAACCAGTGAAGCTTCTGAAGCTGCATTATATGGAATGAAACCGGGTGACGCTAAATATCTGGATGTAAATGGTGACCATGCTTATACAGCAGCCGATTATCAGACATTAGGTAACGCTACCCCGAAATTTAGCTATGGCTTTATTAATGATATAACTTACAAAGCTTTCACTTTAAGCTTTATGTTCCAGGGGCAACAAGGTAGCCAGGTGTTTTCGCAAACACTTGCATACACTTGGGGCGGTTTAGGCGATCAGAAAAATGCGACAACCAGCGAAGGCGTACCAGAAAATTTGTGGACACCTGATCACCAAACAAATAACCCTGCATGGAGTTCTACAAGTCATAATTTTAATAATAGTAGCCGTTATGTTTATAACTCAAGTTATGCCAAGTTAAAAAACTTGTCAATATCTTATCATGTACCTGCAGAATTACTAAAACGTATAAGCGTTAATAATCTGGAGATATATGTAAGCGGTCAAAACTTATTTACAATTACGCCTTACAAAGGATATGACCCTGAAATTGATAACGCAGGTAATTCCATTACACAAGGACAAGAGTTTGGTGTAATTCCAAATCCAAAAAGCTACACAATTGGTGTAAGATTAGGCTTGTAAAAAATTGGTATTAATTACTATTAAAAATATTAAAAATGAAAACTAAATACTTACTACTGTTAGCAGCTATCGCTTTAATTTCGATCTCGGGGTGCGCAAAACTTACGGAGGATCCAAAAGCAACATTAACGCCTGCTACCTATTTTAAAACACAGAGTGATCTGGATGCGTCTGTTAATGCCATGTATATACAATTGGCAAGAGATGGTTCATGGGGATTTACCAGTAAAGAAACCTCTTATTTTGGCGCGGATGATATAACAACCGATCCAGGCTTAAATAAGGCAGATCAGCGGGATTTTGACCGTTTGGCCGGTAGCAGTGCGAATGCAAGCATGCTAAACCAATGGCAAGGCCCGTGGGCAACCATTTATCAGGCTAATAACGTTTTGGCCAACTATTCTAAAGTAAATTCTACAGATGAGTTAAAAAATCAGGCCGCTGGTCAATGCTATTTTATCAGAGGGCTATGTTATTATTACCTGGTTAGGACATTTGGTGCATTACCAATTGTAACAACTCCTTTAAGTTTAGATGCAAGGCCTCCAAGAGCTGATGTAGCTGCAGTTTATGCTCAAATTATAAGCGATTTAAAAACTGCCAAAAGCCTTTTGGGTACAACTCCTTCTTCAGGTAGGCCAACTACCTATTCAGCAAGCGCAACTTTGGCCGATGTGTATTTAACAATGGCAGGCTGGCCGCTTAATCAAACAGCTAATTATGATTTAGCTGCTACTGAAGCCAATATAGTTATGCAATCTAATGTGTATAATTTAAGTACTCCTTACGATAAGGTTTTTACAACTAATAACACGCCCGAATCTATTTTTGCATTGCAATATAGCGTTGTTGGTAACTTACCTAACCGTAGTTATGGATCTACCAATGTTCCATTAGATGAGGTAGCGCTTGATGGTTCAAGCGGTTGGGACGACGTATATCCGGAGATTAACTTTTTCAAAAATGCGCCTGTTTGTTCAAGAACCGACCTTACTTTTTATACTACGCTTAAGTTAATACAACCTGATAAAAGTTTTACGCTCACTCCATGGGATTCGCCGGTAACACACGCGCGGCACCCGTATTACAAAAAATTCAGATCTGGTTTAAATGGCGATGGTGTTAATGAAACCGCTACGCAAATTCTTTCTATACAACCCAGTACCAATAAATCTACGGATATTATTAGGTACCCACAGGTGTTGTTAGATTATGCTGAAGCTTCAGACATGGCCGGTGGTGGGCCAACTTCGGCAGGCTATGCTGCAATTAATTTGGTTCGTGCCCGTGCAGGTGAACAGCCATTAACTCCGGGTCTTTCAAAAACAGCGTTTCGCGATTCTGTAGTGTATGAAAGAGCTTATGAATTTGC
>DASWOZ010000249.1:0-3612 GCA_036398535.1 Mucilaginibacter sp.
TAAACAGGTAATTTTTTAATTACAATTTACCTAAAAACAGCAATTACAGGCCATTTAAGGCCAAAAAAGTTACAATCAAGCATTTAAACCATAAAAAAATCAAAATTTTATTGCTTTTTTATTATTTGAATCAGAATAAGATATAAGTTACAAATATAAACGCCTTTATTTTCACGAAAAGCCCCTTAAATTATTAGAATTTGAAAAATTATACCGATATATATAAAAAATTCCTAATTTGTACCGATTTATTTATTAACTCACTAATTAATTAATTATTAAATGAAAAAATTATTACTCTTTTGTTTTGCCCTAATGATTTTTCAAATGAGCCGTGCGCAGGAAACATTTCCTGTTAATGGAGCATGGGATATTCGTCCGGGACAATTCGCCTTTATCAATGCTACCATAGTTGTTAGCGCTGATCAAACTATAACCGGCGGCACCTTGCTGGTTAAAGACAAAATGATCGAGGCCGTTGGCCCGGGTGTAGCCGTGCCAAAAGGCTACGTCACTTATGACCTTAAAGGTAAATTCATTTACCCAGGTCTGGTTGATGCTTATACTACCTATGGTATGCCCGAAGCACCAAGACAAGCCGCTACCGCCGGTTTTGGCCGCGGTGGAAACCCGGTATCAACAAAACCAGGTGCTTTTGGATGGAACGAAGCCATCAAGCCTGAAATGAGCGCTAAATCAATTTTCCACGCTAATGCAACAACTGCGGCCGATTTAAAGAAAATTGGTTTTAGCACCGTGCAATCATTAATACATGATGGTATAGCCCGTGGTACTTCTGTAGTGGTTGGTTTGGCAGATGAGCGCGATAACTTTGTGATGATCAACGATCAGGCTGCTGCAAATTACTCTTTCAGTAAAGGTACAGCCGCAACAAACTACCCATCATCATTAATGGGTACTGTCGCTTTAATACGTCAAACTTATTATGACTCACAATGGTATAAAAATCAAAAAGAGGAGTATAATATATCTTTAGATGAGTTTAACAAAACTCAGGCCTTACCGCAAATTTTTGAGGTGAGCGATCCGCAGAGTACTTTACGTGCTGCAAAAATTGCCAAAGAGTTTGGCAAACAATACATTTTCAAATCAGACGGCATGGAATATCAGCATATTGATGCCATGAAGGGTACCGGAAGCTCATTTATAATTCCGGTAAATTTCCCTGCGCCTTATGATGTAGAAGACCCTATTGATGCGCATAACATTAGCTATGAACAATTAAAAGGATGGGAATTGGCACCAACCAACCCTGGTGCTTTAGAAAAAGCAGGTATAAAATTTGCAATTACTTCATTCGGTGTTGCTAATGCTCGTGATTTCTGGACAAACATCCGCAACGCCATGAACTATGGCTTAACTGAAAAACAAGCTTTAAGCGCTTTAACTACAGTCCCTGCAGAAATGCTGGGCGTATCAGATAAAGTAGGTACACTGGCCAAAGGAAAATTAGCCAGTTTCCTGATCACTTCTGATAACCTGTTTAAGGCAGATAATGTAATTTATGAAAACTGGGTAGAAGGCCAGCAATATGTAGTATCTAAAATGGATGTTGCCGATATGCGTGGTACTTACACTATAACAGGTGATGGTTTTGCTAACACCAGCCTAATTATAGGTGGTGCACCAGGTACCTATGATTTAAATGTTGCCCGTACCGGTGCTGATAGCACACGTGCCCGTGGCACCATCACCCGTAGTGGCGATCAGGTTAGCTTATATTATAATTTAAGAAGCAACCCTGCAGGTATTATCCGTTTATCAGGATATATTTCATCTGCCGCTCCTGTTACCCTTAAAGGTATTGCAACCATGCCTGATGGTAAAAGCGTTAACTGGGTAGCTACTTATAGCGGCCCGGCTCCTGCTGCTGCACCTGGCGGTGGACGCGGTGGTCAGGGCGGCGGTGCTGCAAGACCAGTAGCAACTGTTGGCCCAGTAGTTTATCCATTTGTTGCTTATGGTAATGCAGTAGTACCAAAAGCCGAAAACGTATTATTGAAAAACGGTACGGTTTGGACAAACGAGAAAGACGGTATCTTAAAAAATGCCGACGTTTTAATTGAAAACGGTAAAATAAAAGCGGTGGGTAAAAATCTTTCAGCCCCTGCTGGCACTAAAGTTATTGACGCAACCGGCAAACACATTACACCGGGCATTGTTGATGAGCACTCGCACATTGCAGCTACAGGCGGTATTAATGAAGGTACACAATCGGTTACTGCCGAAGTACGTATTGCCGATGTAATTAATGCAGAGGATATTGAACTATATCGTCAATTAGCCGGTGGTGTTACTACCTCACATATCTTACACGGATCAGCCAATGCAATTGGTGGTCAAACACAATTAATTAAACACCGCTGGGGTTTATTGCCTGAGGAATTGAAATTTGAAGGCGCAGATGGCTTTATCAAATTTGCTTTGGGCGAAAACGTAAAAGGCAGCAATGGCGGCGGTGGCCAGGTAAATCCAAACCCCCGTTTCCCTCAAACACGTATGGGGGTTGAAGAAGTATATGTTGATGCCTTTACCCGCGCCCGCGAATACAGAGATGCCCGTGCAGTAAAAGGAAGCAATGTACGCCGTGATCTGGAATTGGAAACATTGGCTGACATTATGGATAACAAACGTTTTATCACTTGTCACTCTTACGTACAATCAGAAATCAACATGCTAATGCACGTGGCCGATTCTATGGGCTTCCACGTAAACACCTTTACCCACATATTAGAAGGCTATAAAGTAGCCGATAAAATGAAAGCGCATCATGAATTTGCCTCAACCTTCTCTGATTGGTGGGCTTATAAAAATGAGGTTGCCGAAGCTATACCTTATAATGGCAAGATCATGCATGATGAAGGCTTAATAGTTGCATTTAACTCTGATGATGCTGAAATGGCCCGCCGCCTTAACCAGGAAGCCGGTAAATCAGTAGCTTATGGTAAAATGAGCGAAGAAGACGCACTTAAACTGGTTACACTTAACCCTGCAACTATGCTGCATGTCGAAAATCGTGTAGGTAGCTTAAAAGCAGGTAAAGATGCTGACGTGGTAGTATGGTCTGCAGATCCTTTATCTATTTACGCGGTTTGCGAAAAAACATACGTAGACGGCGTTCCATACTGGGATTATTCAAAAGATGCTGAAAACCAAAAAGCGATGAACGCCGAAGAAGGCCGCATTATCCAAAAAATGATCGAAGCTAAATCCGGCGGATCAGCAACACAAAGAGTTGTTCCTGTACGCAGGCGCTTATATACTTGCGATAGTGTGGAAGATCAAAACTTTGTAGTGCAGGACGCTTATACAGATATGGAAAAAGAGCGCGCTGCAAAATCAGAAAAATCAGACGAAAGAAATATTGAAAATCAGTAATCCTATTTGAAATATATCATGAAAAAAACAATATTAAGTTTAGGAGGATTATTGCTTGGCATTACACTCTCCTACGGACAGGCAACTATATTGCCTGCCAAAGCACAATCAAAACCCGTAGTAATTACCGGGGCAACTATTCATATAGGCAACGGGCAAGTAATCAGCAACGGCTATATTACCTTTGATAAAGGTAAAATTACAGGTGTTGGC
>DASWOZ010000250.1:0-8255 GCA_036398535.1 Mucilaginibacter sp.
AAAAGCAGGGACGAGATAATTAACTCATGCAGGCAAATAAAACAATATGAGCATCAGTCAGATCAGATTTATTACTTATCTGTAGCCCAGTTATTTGCCGATGAAAAAGATGCCATTAACCTGATCAAATACCGGGAAATATTAGCATCATTAGAAAACGCTGTTAACCGGTGCAAAAATGTAGCCGAAGCTTTAGAGAGTATTTCGCTTAACAACTATTAAACTAACCGGCTTGCTGCTCATCGCCCAAATTTCTCTCTTTTTCTTTTATTTCTTTTAATTCTATCTCAAACGCGCGCATACGGGCATGTAAAATATCTACCTCCGTACGTAACATCTGTATTTCTGTAATAAGCTTGGCGCTTTCAGGCTTGTTTATTTTTTTTTCGCCCGTACCCAGTATTAACCACTCTGGCGAGTACTTTAATTGGAAACATAGCTTACGGATCAGGTAATAGCTTACCTCTTGCTTTTTATTAATTACCTTACTTATAAAGCCCTGGTCAACACCTATAGCGCCGGCAAGCGCCAATTGTCCGCCATACTCTTTAACAATAACCTTTATCCGTTTTACTAATGCGTCGTCAGACATATGGCTGCAATAATAAGTAAAGTCTGTGCAAAAGTAAAATTACGCCAAACTAAATATCATCCCGAGATCTGCATCAGCAATTGATGTAATTGATCATCATAAGCTTTAAGTGTCAGTCCTCCGGCAGCATAGCTCTTTTCTAATTCATTTAGCTGATTTATAAAAAATTGCTTTTTAGCTTCAACGGCACTTAATTTCCCACCTTCCAGTGCGGCCGTCTGCGGTTTAATACCGGTAGCATTTCCATATAAAGCTACTTTTAAGGTCTTTAGCTTTTTATCTACAGCCGCCTGCATAAATACAGGTTGGGTATCCTGGGCGTCTTTTAAAAAGGTAGCTACTTTGCTTTTTTGCTTTTTGTGATTAAGTATAATAATAAATATAGCTATCACAGCTCCGCCTGTTAAATAAAGGTAAATGTCATCCATAGTTTAATCCCTCCGGCATATTATAACTAATACTCAAATTTTAAGTAAAACAACAGTTTATTTTCGTCCAGATATAACTAAGTAACTAATTAACAATTAGTTACCAATTACCCATAAATATATATATAATTTTCAATTTGCAACGTTTTATTAGTTTTATTAAAAGTAATACAAACGTTAATGGTTATGCTTTTTATGAATATCCTTTACCAGGCATAGTTTTTTTATATCAGCTATCTTAATAATGAAAGGAGCATATTTAAGCTGGTTACCAATCATCTCAGTAGTATTATCTGAATGTGCAATAACCTCATCTTTATTTTCACTCGCTAAAAGCCGTTTATACATCCTGTAATCTCCCCATTCAATATAGTAAACCTCACCGGGCAATATCTTCTTATCATTTATTATTTTTAAAGCCACCCAGCAACCATTCTCCAGATAAGGGTACATGGAATGCCCCCAAACAGGTAATGCAAAGTCGCAGTCCTCAATACCCGGAAAATTCATCCGCCCAACAGATTGCCTGTCATTAATATCATTATAAACTTCAACGCCCGATGCTGTAGCTATGATCTCATACATCGGTATCCCATCATTAATCTTCGACATCTTGCTATTTTCAGCATTTTCTGTGATATTACTCCCATCCAAAAAAGACGCGTACTTTTCTTTAAATAGCTTTAGTTTTTCCGGATCAATGTTTTGCCGGCTTTTCACAATTTCTGTGATCGAACTGATCGAATTAAATCCAAGATCAGTTGCCAATTGCGCATTACTATTAAAAGCTTTCCCTTTTAGTTGGCTATATAAAATAATAAACTCCAGGGTTTCTGGTCTTACCCTTTTTATCTTATTTGGCTTTTCTGATTCTTCCATTGTTGATAACTTTTATTGCTAATTTCTTTAGCATAATAAAGATAATTCTTTATATTTGTACTCTATTCGGCTGCTAAACTAATATATTTAACAATACAATCCAAATAACAATAAAGAATTTAAAGAAATAACAGTAAATTTTAGCATATACAACAATGATACCTAACAAATATTAAACAAAGCGAACCATAATCATCTATCCTAATTAAACATAATTACAGACCTACAATACCTATCACAATGTACATCGCTTATTCAGCCCTCAATACCACATCAAAAACCGGCTCCAATAAAACATTTAACAATACAATTCAAATACGTTACTTGGCCTATCTGTCAGTTTGCGATAAATACAAACACGAAATAGCAGCTATTCAAAAACAGCTGCCAAACTGGACTCCCGCATTTAATTATTAATTGCGGTATAAATTAACGGTAGCTTAAAACAGGCCGGGCCTGCGCAACCGCGAAATCGATTTTTAAATAAATCAGCAGTACCTTCTTTTCGCGGCAGCGAAGAGAGGGTAGTTGAGCGAAGCAATGACCTGGTGAGTCCTGATAAAGCGATTTTAAAAGCTATTTCCATGCCCTTACTCGACACATTTCCCAAAAATCAGGAAAAGAAAGAGGATAAGCCATTACACTATCAAACAACTAAAACCAACAAAAAATGATAAAGATTTCTCAAAAACTAAAAGACGAGCTATGGTGGATGATCATATCAGTTGATTATGATTATAGCCGCATAAGCATTGCCGATCATGAAATGAATGAAGGCATATTAACCCTATGGCTGGAAGACAAGCAGGATTTCAAAAATTCGCTCGAAGAGTGTCTTCAGTTAGATATTTCCGCAAAGCAATTTGCCAGGGTTATCAGGAATGAAAACTTAAACAGTTATGAAGGCAACAAAATGCACCCAGCAAAAGGTTTCATTTACAAAGCCCGGATAGAAGCGAATGAGCCCATCCGCTGGTATCGCGAAGATGCATCAGCAACAGAGCAGCAATGGGCCCGGGAAGCGGTAGTCAAGACCATACTCACCCAATTAGTAGAAACCGAAGTTGCAGTCAATGAATGGTAGTCGTATGCCAATAAGCATAAAAAACATATCAATAAATACAATCAATAAAGTCTCCACGCGCCAGCCACCTCCTTTGGAAAGGGCAGGGCGAGGCTACGCCACAAAAAAAGCCGGACAATGCCGGCTTACAAAATATCAGGAATAATTTAAAGGTTATTAATTACGTCTAAAACCGCCTTTAGCAGCACCGGCATTAAAACCCGGGCCTTTATCTTCGGCTACGTTAACAGTTATCCGGCGGCCATAATAGCTTGCGCCATTCATGCACCTGATTGCTTCTTTGGCTTCACTATCATTTACCATTTCTACAAACCCAAAACCCTTACTCTCTTTTGTTTCGCGGTCTTTAATAATTCTGAGCGATTTTACCGGCCCAAAATCACCAAAAACAGCGGTTAACTCGGCTTCATCTACTTCAATAGGAAGCCCTGCAATAAATACTTTCATCAATGTTTTTAAATTTGTATAAAGATACATAAAATGAGCGGATTTTCAGCTCCGCGGGCCGCTAATAATGCCCAACCGGCCATTATTTGACTTACAAATTAGATTGCTGGTAAATAACATTAATATTGGTCAAAATACTTCACCTACGTTAACAAACACACCTCGCGAACCCTGGTTACCAAAGCCATAATCAACAGCAATGTTTGTTTTAGATATTTTACTGAGTTTAATTCTTACACCCGGCCCAAAACCCGGTTGTACACGCTGTAAAGAAGTGCCGGGTGCGGCCGAAAACGATTCCGCATTTATAAAAAAAACACCGCCTATTAGTCCGTTCTTTGTAATTCTGTACCGGTACTCGCTTTCTAAATATACCATTTGCGCGCCCCGGAACCGGCCCTGAATATAGCCTCTGCCTGTACCGGTATAAGCATCCCATGAATTAGCGGGCAAATCCAGATAAGGTGGTTTGCCATTAAGCGCCAGCCAGTCATATGACCAAAAAGCAATCACATTACGCGAGCCTGAAGGAAAACGGTAGTACTTTCGTACATCAACAATAAGCGACCCCCAGTTAGCAGTGCTGCCTAAAAACCGGACATTATCTTTATACTGTGCAGCAGCATAAAAACCCGACGAAGCATTGATTGAGTTATCCCGGTTATCAAAAAGAACATTTACAGATATGCCGGATGAAACAGTAGATGTAGCAGCACCATATAAATTATAGTCTGATACCGAGCCGTTTACCGGCCCTGTGTGGCTAATATCATAATGGTAATCAAACCCGTAACCGGCACCAGCATAAAAATTGCCGGTAATATGCCGCATCACCACTTCATTTATCCGCAAAAAGGAATAGTCCATCGGGTCTTCATTTGCAATATTTGAATTGCTGCCCAGGCCAAAAGTGCTTTGGGGATATTTATAAAAACGGTAATCGCCAACAAAATTATATCGGTTACCTTTTATCCATATGTTCGATTCAACAGGTAAGGTAAATTGCCTGTTTTGGGTATAAGAAGTACTGGCTGTAATAGTTGATATACGCGATTTAGGATCTAATCGAAACGCCACATTGCCAGATAATATTAACGCGAGTTTTGATTGTAACGTATACCCTACCGCGGGTATTACAGAAACAACAGGTCTTGAAGTAACCGAGTCCACCTGGATGCGGGCCGGTTTGATACGAAATAGTTCATCGTATACATCCTTTATGTCTTTTTCATGAGCAACAGCACTGTCTACGTGCATCTTTGAAATAGTATCAGCGTGTATGGATCGGAAAGATTTTTTTTCCTGCGCATGTAAATGCATAGGCCCAAAAGTCATACAAATCAGAAACAGGCCCGCAAGCGGAAATATCTTCATAAAGATGCTATAACGGATAAAATGCTCAAATATTTGTAAAGCGCTTTTTTAAAATATCTTAGCCGCTAAGTGAAGAAAAAAATTGCAAAACTTAACTATTTATTGTACATTTGAATATAATTATGCCATTCGGCATTTAAATCATATGAAGCCCCTTTCACATAAATTCCCAGCTGCAAGTCAGCTTACCGTACTTATTGACAGCTACTTCCTTGGTTTTGAAAACAAGGAAAGCAAACCTCAAAAAGACAATATCGAAAAGTCCGACTCGCCTACTATTACAGGGTTAGCATTACACCTGGGGTTTAACAGTCGCGATGAGTTTGATCTTTATGAAACTAAAGGCAGGTTTGCCTCAGCTTTAAAACGCGCGCGCTTACGCGTAGAAGCGTCATATGAAAAAAAGCTGCACAATGGCTCCCCTACCGGTGCCATATTTGCACTAAAAAGCCTTGGTTGGAATGAAAAACCTGAAATTAAAACCACCACTAAAGTCCTCACGACATTAAAGGTTAAAATAATAGAATCAGGCCCCGTCCCGGCGGCAAACGAAAAAGAGGTGATTCTTTAATCGCTCCTTGCAAAAAAGATAAAACAAAATGACTCAATGACCTAATGATCAATGACAAATCCATCAATGACCAAAACGAAGCCACTATCCTATTCAAATACAATTATGCATCCACCGCCCACGTAGTTATTAACCAGGGCGGTACAAGCTCCGGTAAAACTTATGCTATTGAACAGGTACTTTTTTGCCTGGCCTGCGAAACCGAAAAACAAGTGATAACCGTTGTAGGGCAGGATATACCCAACCTGAAGGCAGGCGCCTTACGCGATGCGCTATCCATTTACTACAGTTCACCTCAACTGCAATCCTTAATTAAAAATTATAATAAAACCGACCGCATATTTGAATTTCATAACGGAACTATCATCGAATTTAAAAGTTACGAAAATGCACAGGATGCAAAGTCCGGAAAAAGAGATTACCTGTTTGTAAACGAAGCTAATGGTGTTGAATGGACAATTTATACTGAGCTTGCCTTACGCACTAAACGAAAGATCTTTATAGACTATAACCCAAACACCGCGTTTTGGGTTCATGATCATTTAATAGGTAAACCGGGTGTGCAGGTTATTATATCCGATCATCGCCACAATCCGTTTCTGTCTGCGGAAACAAGAGAGAAAATTGAACAGCTAAAAGACGCCGACCTGGAACTATGGAAAGTATACGCGCGTGGCATTACAGGTAAAATAAGCGGCCTGATACTTAGTAACTGGTTTGTTTGCAACGATATACCACTTGACGCGAAGCTAATTGCTGCGGGCTTGGATTTTGGATTTACAAACGATGAAACCGGCTGTATTGAAGTATATATGCAAAATGGCGAGCTGTGGGTTGATGAATTAATATATGAAACCGGCCTAACTAATACAGATATAGCCGGATGCCTTACTAAATGCGGTGTAAGCAAAAACACGGAGATAATAGCTGATAGCGCCGAACCCAAATCAATTGAAGAATTAAGGCGTTTAGGCTGGCATGTTACAGGGGCAAAAAAAGGGCCCGACAGCGTTAAAAACTCCATCGATATACTTCGGCGCTTTAAAATTAACGTCACCCGCCGCAGCGTTAATCTGCGTAAAGAGTTAGGCCGGTACAAGTGGAAGATTGACAGAGCTGGGAAAGCCTTAAATGAACCGGTAGACTCCTGGAATCACCTGATTGATCCCTTGCGTTATATCGCCTTAAACAAGCTAAAGATCAATAAACAAACCATAATCAAATCACGCCTGCCCTACCAGGAGGAGCATGATCATAAAAACCCAATTGAAAATCTATTTTCTATATGATTGAAAAAGTATTAAAAACTACCCAAGGTAAACTGCGAATTAAAATACCAACCCAACTAAAAGAGGTTACCCTGGGCCAGATGATGCGATTACAGCAAAAGCATCAGTTAAATGATCTGGATGCCATAAGTATCCTTTCAGGCGTCACCGTTGATGAATTAAACAGCGTGCAAAACATAAATGACTTCCAGATATTTGGTGAAGCTATTCTCTCTTTATCACACCAGATCAAGCATTTATATAATAGCGACGATGTATCTAAAACCATCGTTTTTCATATAGACAAGAAACCAGTCGCGGTTAAGGTGATAACTAATTTATCAATGGAGCCTGCCGGGGCATTTATGGCCTCAAGTGAGGTTATTGCTGACGAAATTAATGAACATATCAAACTGTATGGAGAAGATAATTGGAAAGAAAATTTTAACCCTTCACTAAACGCCTGCTGCCACATATTGGCACACTATTTTTATTGCCGGGCAACATGCAAAAAATACAATGAATATAAAGCCGAAGAATTTACTGAGGAAATAAAAAAACTGCGGGTATCGGAGGCGCTGCCCATAGCCAAACATTTTTTTACCTGTTATCCAAACTTATCTAAACAGAAAACAAGCTTTTGGCATCTGCTCCTTCAGTTTTGGAAAAAAAAGCCGGCATTCAATCGTTTGGAAAGTTTAAATACATAAACACGGTCAATTCGCTGGCTGGTGGCGATATAACCAAATGGGATGAAATTCTAAGCATGCCCTACAACCGCGTCCTTACCAAGCTCCTACTCAATAAAACCGAAGCCGAATACCAAAAACGTTACGGCGAGTTATTAAGCGCTCAAAAATAAATATAACTGTAAACCAATTATTCACTCAATCAATAATTCACTAATTACCCTTCCATGCCCATACGCAATCAAATTGAAGCCGTTGTACAAACACTCACCGGCTCACCCACTTTTATCTATGGAACCAGCAATGAATTAAACTTATTGGCAGATGATGCTGCATCCTTTCCCTGTGTTTTTATGTACCCACTGCAGCCCATTGACATATCACCGCAAATCAATGGCTCTGTCGATAATACATTTTCCATTTACCTCGAATTTCTGTACCATACAAAATTTGATCAATACACGGCCGATAATGAAACCTACGTCAATCAGGCATTGCATTTAGCAAATGAGTTTATTGTCAAGGCATCCAAATATCGCGAAGGCGAAGGCAGGTATTTCAAGATCAAAACCGGCACCCATGCCAAATGCCTGCCGGTATATAATAAGTTCGACGTCTGTTCTACCGGCGTCAACCTCACCATCACCTTAGCAACCATGTATTATGAAAACTTTAACCAGTAAATACCATCATCCAAAAGCCCCTCCTGCCGGGAGAGATTTAGAAGGGGCTCATCCATGAACAATGAACCACTCACTCAACTCCTTGAATCACTTAAAACAGATGTGATCAACGCCATACAAGCCAAAGGCAAAAATGCCACCAGCCAAACAGAAGGGCAAATAACCATAATAACCGATGGTAACAAGGCAAAAATGCAGCTACCCGGATATTTGGAAATTTTAGAAAAAGGCCGCGGGCCA
>DASWOZ010000251.1:0-2864 GCA_036398535.1 Mucilaginibacter sp.
CATGGTTCATCCACACTTTTACGGCAGCCATAATATCGGTATCATCCAGGCAGGTAAATGTTTTTAGATGTTGTTCCTGTTGCATAAACATATCCTTACTGATGTTATTTACCAGGAAATGGTTTAATGCCGGTGTAGAAAAAAGTTTTTCGCCCCTCAAGGCAAGCTCCCTGGCACGTTTAAGTATTTTGCCTAACAACTGCTCGCCCGCTACAACCGTTTTGTGGAGATATACCTGCCAGTACATAAGCCGGCGTGCGATCAGAAATTTTTCGATCGAGTAGATGCCTTTTTTCTCCACCACAATATAATCGTTGGCAACGTTCAGCATTTTGATGATCCTGTCCGAGCTGATTACGCCTTCCGATACACCGGTAAAAAAGCTGTCGCGGTTCAGGTAATCCATGCGGTCCATGTCCAGCTGGCTGGATACCAGCTGATGCAGAAAGCGCTTAGGATAAGTATTATTAAATATTTCGATAGCCATGGTGAGGCGGCCGTTAAAAGTATGGTTAAGCCTGTCCATCAGCAGTTCAGAAATATCTTCGTGCGAAATGCCCTGTACAATGGTTTTTTCTAAGGCATGCGAAAACGGGCCGTGGCCAATATCATGCAGTAAAATGGCAATGGTAACGGCCTCCTGCTCTTCGGGTGTAATAATGTGCCCTTTGTTGCACAGCGTTTCAACGGCCATGCTCATGAGGTGCATTGTGCCCAGGGCGTGATGGAAGCGGGTGTGCAGCGCGCCCGGGTAAACCAGGTGCGTCATCCCCAATTGTTTAATGTATCTTAACCGTTGAAAGTACGGGTGCTCAATCAGGTCGAACACCAACTCGGTGGGTATGGTTATAAACCCGTAAACCGGATCATTAATAATTTTCTTCTTATTCAAAGCAGCGTACTTACGTTGTTGCAAAAATGTTAATTTATTGTAAACCTTGCTAAGAGTATCTGTTAAATATTGTTAATTACTTATAATTACGTGCAACAAATAGGTTGCAGAAAAGTTATAAAGGGATAAATAAAGAACAAATGCAGGAAACTACCATTTTATGGGCAGACGATGAAATTGATCTGCTAAAACCACATATACTGTTATTAAGCGAAAAAGGTTACAAAATAACTACTGTAACCAACGGCCACGATGCTGTGGATGCGTTTAAGAGCGCATATTTTGATCTGGTTTTCCTGGACGAAAATATGCCCGGACTAACCGGCCTCGAAACATTATCAGAAATAAAAGCCATCAATAACGATGTGCCGGTAGTATTAATTACCAAAAATGAAGAAGAGCCTATGATGGAAGATGCCATAGGCTCAAAAATAGATGATTATCTGATTAAACCCGTAAACCCTAAACAGGTATTGTTAACCATTAAAAAGTTGACCGAAAATAAACGCCTGGTGACCGAAAAAACCACCATGGCCTATCAGCAGGATTTTCGCCAGCTGGGTATGACGCTTAACGACAACCTGAGCTACCAGGAATGGGTTGACGTTTATAAGAAATTGATTTATTGGGAGCTTGAGCTGGAAAAACTCCAGGACTCGGGGATGCACGAAATATTGACGCTGCAAAAGGCAGAAGCCAATGTACAATTCTCTAAATTTATTGAGAAAAACTATTTAGACTGGATCAGGAACCAGGACCAGGCGCCAACGTTATCGCACCAGTTATTCAAGAAAAAGGTTTTCCCAAAACTGGAAAGTAACCAGCCGGTATTTTTTATCCTGATAGATAATTTGCGATACGATCAGTTTAAGATCATCAATCCGATCATCAGCGAATATTTCAGGCTGGAAGATGAAGATACTTATTATAGTATTTTACCAACCGCCACCCAGTATGCGCGTAATGCTATTTTTGCAGGCCTGATGCCGCTTGATATGGAAAAACGGTACCCGGGCATGTGGCAAAATGATGAGGACGAAGGCGGGAAAAACCTATATGAGTCTGACTTCCTGAACGACCATGTTAAGCGTGCTGTACGTAAGGATTGCCGGGTGTCGTACCATAAAATTTTAAATATTGACGAAGGCCGTTCACTGAACGAATCGGTAAATAACCTCATGAATAACGATTTAAATGTGGTGGTATACAACTTTGTTGATATGCTGTCGCATGCCCGTACCGATATGCAAATGATCCGCGAACTGGCGAGCGACGATGCGGCCTACCGCTCGCTAACGCTGTCGTGGTTTGAGCATTCGCCTTTGTTTGATCTGCTGAAATTTTTATCAACCAAGCAGGTAAAAGTAATTATCACTACAGATCACGGTACCATCCGCGTTAAAAACCCGAGCAAAATAATCGGCGACCGCAACACCAATACCAACCTGCGTTACAAACAGGGAAAGAACCTGAACTTTAACGCCAAAGATGTTTTTTATATTCGCAACCCGCACGATGCCATGCTGCCAAAGTTGCATGTAAGTTCGAGCTTTGTGTTTGCCAAAAGCGATAACTACTTTGTATATCCTAATAACTATAACCAGTTTGTGAATTTCTATAATGAGTCTTTCCAGCATGGCGGCATCTCTTTAGAAGAGATGATTATCCCGGTTGCTACTTATGCAACTAAGTAATATTTGGTATATTTGAGTATGGTAGTAGAGATAAAACAAACAGATACGCCAGAAGAGGTGAAAAGGAAATTGCAAATCTTCCAGGACGAAATGGTGAGAAAAGAAAATGAGCGTAAAGAAAGAGTCAAATCCTTTTTCGGGATATTGAAACGAGACGATATCGACCCCATTGAAATTCAAAGAAAGCTAAGGGATGAATGGGATTGAAAATATTGTCATTGATACGAATATTCTCATCTATTATTTAAAAGGGCAGCCCGGGGTAGAAACCTATTTTT
>DASWOZ010000252.1:0-3397 GCA_036398535.1 Mucilaginibacter sp.
ATCGCTGCTCATCATCTGAGATCATAAAAATGGGTTTTGATGAACAAACGGTTCGCCGGGTGATTAAGCTCATTAATATATCTGAGCATAAGCGCTATCAAACTCCACCTATTTTAAGGGTTTCTCCAAAAGCATTTGGCATGGGCAGAAGGATGCCTATTGTAGGAAAGTATTTGTCGTAAAAAATCTTGTTGCAATTGCGTTCCAAACTATTTGTCAGCCACGAGGTTGCTTCAACTGCACATCCCTTGTTTCGCAATGACATAATTGGGATACTTTGCCACCTCGTGGTATCATTGCCATAAGATTAATGCTAAACTTGCGGGGTAGCAGTGCTTTAGAACTAAGTTATATTTTCCCACCTAATACTTCTTCCAGTTTATTTTCCAGATCGGCACCGCGTAAGTCACGGGCAATGATCTTGCCATAAGGGTCAAGCAGGAAGTTAGCGGGTATAGAGTTTATGAAATATAAAACAGCGGCCTGGTTACTCCAAAAGTTTAGGTCTGATACCTGTGTCCAGTTTAAACAATCATTTTTAATGGCCCCTAACCAATCGTTTTTACCGGTTGATCTATCTAACGAAACACCCAATATGGTGAAGTTTTTATCTTTATATTTATTGTAGGCTTTTACCAGATTTGGGCTTTCCTGGCGGCACGGGCCACACCATGATGCCCAAAAATCTATCAAAACATATTTACCCCTAAAAGAAGATAGCTTAACCGGGTTGCCATTGGCATCGTTTTGCGTAAAATCAGGAGCAATAGCACCTATGCCTGTAGTTAACGCCTGGTCAATAGATTTTTCCAGCATCCGGCCCGGTTCTGACATTTTTAAAGCCGGTGATAGTCCCTTAAATAAACGTTCCAGATCTTTTGGGTCGTTTGAGTGCGGGCCTATTAAATTTAGCGTGAATATGCTTAAATAGCTGTCGGGATGATAGGTTACGAATCTTTTTAAAATGGTAGTTTGTTGCTCCTGAATAACTTTAGCCTTTGCCGTCATCATATTCCGGAAATTTATATCATTTTGTTTTTCTGGTGGGGCAGCACTTATTTCAGTATAAAGCTGGCGGGTAGGGGCCTCAAGCGGCTTTAATTCAAGTTTCAGATCTTTATTTTCATCATTTAAAGTAGAGCCTGTGATTCTTGCCGTAATCATTGAATCTTTACCTATTACGGTTAGCACGCCTTTTTCCAGGAAAAAGTTCAACACATCGGGCGCGCTGCCAAGTTTAGCCATGCCGGTACCTTTATGGTCTAATACTAAATAAGCATTTACCGGATTAATAAGGGTGCCTTTAAAATTAAACTCGCCGTTAGTGATCTCGGCTGAGTCAATTACTTTATTGGCGCCTAATTGATATAACAGATAAGCCCTTGCAGGCGTGGTTATATTATCTATATGCCCGGCAACGGTAAATGGGTCGGGAGCAGTTTGGGCAAATAACAGGGACGGTACAAAAACCGTTAGCAGAAAAAATATTTTTTTCATTGAATTTTAAAAGGGTAATCGTTTTATAACGGTTAATACGTAATCAAATTGTATTAAGTTAGCTTTTGATAGGTGCGCCACCACAAATCAGGTAATTCGCCCGAAACGGCTATTTGATAATCGTCATACCGGCAGGGTACCAAATGAAAACGCTCATTACGTGAGCCGCCGGTAGGATAGGGTACCTGCATCCACCAACGATCTGATTTTTTACTTTTTACAAATACCAACTCATGATCGTCATGCTTCAGGCTGGTTTTATAGATCAGATATTGCGATTTTGGATTAAGCGGAAAATCTTTTTTGCGGTTATAAAAGCCATCAATAAAATACCATATCATTTGCGATAGCAACATGGCTGTTTGCCCGTTACTGTCATAGGCGGGGTTAAACTCATAAAAGCCAATAGAGGTTAGCTTATCATTAAAACCCGCATATCGGCATAGTTGGCAGGCTTCTTCGCCATAAAAGCCATTAGGCGTGGCATTGGCGTTACCCATCGCGTCAGACGAGCGTATAGCGCTGATATCAAAGCTTATCATCCCGGCATTGCGGATGATGGGTTCGGCAACGGTAATTTGCCCGCTTAGCTCGCCAAGCCGATGCACATCAAAATATAGTTTTTCCATTACCCGTAGGCTATCCTGGCTGGTAAAAAAAGTTTGGTAACCCAAATTGCTGTAATTAAACAAGTAATTAGGCTCATGTAAAAATATTTTATTAAGGTAGGACGCCGAAGTAGTTTCAATGCCTTCACTACCGGTGTCATCATCTAAATCGAAATGAGAATCGACAATTACCAGGTCAACCTTTTGTTCCAGATCTTCATAAGCCAGGTATTGGGCATAGGTCAGATCCTGGCCCCCGCCAATAATAACAGGTATAATATCCTTTTTTATCAGTTCAGTAACTACAGTCTTTAGCGCGAAGTAGGTATCCGTAACTGTTTCACCCTGGCGGATATTACCCAGATCGGCAATTTTAGTTTTATAGCCGCCTTCGTTTAACAGGTATAATTTCTCGCGTATATAATCGGGTCCTAATGCGCAGCCCGAATTGTTGATGGCATTACGGTCATCCTGCACACCTATTATGGCAATATCTGTTTGTTGGTCAAGATCCGGAAAAGAAACAGAATGATGTTCTATCTTACTACCTAAATGACTGGTGTAATATCCATTTTTCGGAATGATCTTTTCCAGATCAACAGGTGTGAAGAAATCGGCTAAAGACATGTTGATATGCAAATGTGCGGATGTGCAAATATGCAGATTTTTTGAATGTGTAGATAAATTATCGACTAAACATTTTGATTGCCTCTTTTTTAGACATTTGCACATCTGCACATCAATCTGCACATTTGCACATCTACATATCTGCACATTTATATTATAAAATGATACTCATTACAGGAGCAACAGGTTTTTTAGGTTCTGAACTGGCAAGACAGCTTGCCCAAACCGGGGTGCCTGTTCGCTGCACCAAACGTTCAACTTCTGTTATCCCTGAAATATTGAAGCCGTACAATCAATTAATAGAATGGGTGGAAGCTGATTTGATGGACGTGTTTGCCCTTGCGGATGCATTACAAGGCATAACGCAGGTTTACAATTGTGCGGCATGGGTTTCATTAAAACAGGCGGATAAGAAGCCTATGATACGCGCTAACGTTATGGGTACGGCTAACCTGGTTAATTTGTGTTTGCAGCAACAGGTAAAACTGGTTCATGTTAGTTCAATTGCAGCCATTGGGCTGGCTAAACCGGGCGAACTGATTAATGAAGATCATCATCTGGAGGATACTACTGAAAATGATGGCTATGCCTTATCCAAACTGGAAAGTGAAATGGAGGTTTGGCGGGGAATTGCAGAGGGATTGGATGCGGTAATTGTCAACACC
>DASWOZ010000253.1:0-18809 GCA_036398535.1 Mucilaginibacter sp.
ATATTTACCATTATACACATTGACAATACCCTGCATATCCAGGTACAGATCACGATGCGTGTTATCACTGAAACAAGAGTGTTCCTGCTCCTGAGCGTGTAAAGCTAAAGGCACACCCATTCTTTCGCCCGCCATTTCTCCTTTTGCCAAACGGCCTATGCCGTTAAACATATTACCAATCGCAGCAGACGGGTCAGCCACAAAAGATTTCCGGTAATTATCACCACTCGGTGCCCAGGCATCTACCATCTCTTTTAAATTATCCACTACCAATTGGGTAACCACCTGCAGGTATTGTGCCCGGCGCGCGCCGTTAGGTGCTGTCGCGCCAGTAGTGGTCAGGTAATCTTTATAAGAGCGCTGACCAGGAATTTTATTCTGAGCAGGCGTATCGTCCTGCCCCCACAATAAAAATTCAATGGCATGATAACCGGCAGATACAGCTACATTATCCCCGTTGGCATTGGTTGTTCCACCATCAGGCTGGTTATTGCTGATCAATATTGATTCGTTAATTGTTGGAAACTGTGTTGGCATATTGATGATCCCGCTTGTAAAATCAGGTGTTGAATAAGCCGCATAGCCATGTGAATCCCCTACCAGGTAATCAATATACCCTTCATCCAATGGCCATGAATTCAATAATCCGTCGCCATCATCACCGTCAATAGGGCCACCATAAAAACGCCCCATTTCAGTTTGCATATACGGTTCGCGGGCAGCCAGCCAGGCAGTTTGCGCATCAGTTAAGCCTTGAGCCGTAGGATTTGCGATAAAAGCATTGATTTTGGTTTGTAATGCAAGGGCCGCATTGTAAGAATCCTGGTAGCCGGCTTCCAAAATATTGGCATAATTTGTTACGATTTGCGATTGCTGATCGCCAGACAATCCGGGTGCGGGTTTATCTGATTTTTTACAAGCGCCGAATAAAAGCGCGGCTCCTAATGATAGTGATATAAGTTTTTTCATAGAGATAGAAATTGAACTAAGAACAAGATTTATTGAAAACGCCACAAACGTAATTCTTATTTGGAATAAATCCAAATAAAAACTAAAAAGGGGGCAGAAGAATATTTCATTGCCTTTTAACCTAAAAAAAACAGGCTGATTAATGTTACTTAAAAAAGCACGGCTATGACCAAGTTGAAATTAAGGAAAATGGAAATCTGCGATAAATTACTGTAACTGTAGATTTATGATTCTGGCAGATCAGGAGATCAGTAGCACAAACACAACAATCTATAAATCAGCTCTATAACTTTGCTGTATATGCCATCAGTCCGGCTACGTTTTTAAAATTAAAGCCCAATTTCCTGATGATGTTTTTACGATGAGTTTTTACCGTGTGGACGCTTAAAAAAAGTTTTTCAGCAATTTCATTATTGGTCTTTCCCGCTGTAATCAATTGTAAAATTTCTGTTTCCCGCAAAGACAGCAAAGCTATAGGATCTTCTTTTTCGGGTAATAACTTACGGCCAAAAAGCGTTTCGAAGGTATTCCTGCAAAAGAACTTTTCACCTCTGGCGGTCGTATAGATCGCATGAACAAGCTCTTCGCGGCTACATTCCTTAAATACATAATTTTTTAATCCCGCATCAGTTATCTTTAATAGTTCACTCCTGCTTTGCCGTTTGGATAAGATCATAATACGAGTAAACCTTAATCGGGAATGAAGATCTTTAACATGCTGGATAGTAAAATGGTGATTGTAATTAGGATCAATAATGATTACATGGGGCCTAAGTTCTACAACCAGTTTTTCCAGTTCGGCTATGGAGTTTGCAATCCCCACAATATGAATATCTATGATATTGGCTAAAATGGCTATTAAACCTCCGCGTGTTAAGGCCTGGTTATCCGCAATTACTATATTAACCATTAATAATTATCCGCTGTTATCGTATTACAGAAGAAGATACGGTGCGCTTTCCTATTCGGTTGCCTGAACAATTGCATTTTTATAAGCGTTATGAAATGGTGACCAGTAAACAGCGGTGAGGCGGCTGATCATTTTGGCTGGTTTACGCATTTCTCTTCGATGGACTGCCCCACAATGTATTCCCCCGGATTGATTATGCCATTATAGATTTTAACTATCTAATATAGAATTAATTGATTATGATTATTTTCCCCAATACCCTAATTTTATAGTTCCTCAATCATACCGCGTGGAAACAAGTTCAATACTATAAACTTATAAAAATGGAAAAAGAATCAAACGACATCAGTAAATGTCCGTTTCATAATGGCATTATGAAGCACAATGTTGGCGGTGGCGGCACCAAAAACCGTGACTGGTGGCCCAGCCAGTTAAAGCTAAATATCCTGCGTCAGCACTCGTCCTTATCAAACCCGATGGATAAAGATTTCGACTATGCCGAAGCTTTTAAAAGCCTCGATCTGGAGGCTGTGAAAAAAGACCTTCATGCACTCATGACCGACTCACAGGACTGGTGGCCGGCAGACTTTGGACATTATGGCCCCCTGTTTATTCGCATGGCCTGGCATAGTGCAGGCACCTATCGGGTAGGCGATGGCCGTGGTGGCGCAGGTGCCGGGCAGCAACGTTTTGCACCGCTTAATAGCTGGCCCGATAACGTAAGCCTTGACAAAGCCCGCAGGCTGCTTTGGCCCATCAAGCAAAAGTATGGCCGCAAAATTTCATGGGCCGATCTGATGATCCTTACCGGAAATATAGCGCTTGAATCAATGGGGTTTAAAACATTTGGGTTTGCCGGCGGACGTGCAGATGTATGGGAACCGGATGAAGATGTGTATTGGGGCTCAGAAACCACATGGCTGGGTGGCGACCTGCGCTATGCTCATGGGTCCGAAGGCGTGGAAGAGAATCATGGCGTATTGGTATCAGATGACAATGCAGACGGAGATATTCACTCCCGCAACCTGGAGAAACCCCTTGCTGCCGTGCAGATGGGCCTGATCTACGTAAATCCCGAAGGCCCTGACGGTAATCCTGACCCTATTGCTGCCGCGAAGGACATTCGCGATACTTTTGGCCGCATGGCTATGAACGATGAAGAAACAGTTGCCCTGATAGCAGGTGGGCACAGCTTTGGCAAAACCCATGGTGCTGCCCCTGCCACCCATGTAGGCAAAGAGCCCGAAGCTGCCGGCATGGAAATGCAAGGCCTGGGCTGGAGCAATAGCTATGGTTCCGGTAAAGGTGCTGATACTATTACAAGTGGGCTTGAAGTAACATGGACGAAAACGCCTACCCAATGGAGCAATAATTTCTTCGAAAACTTATTTGGCTTTGAATGGGAACTCACTAAAAGTCCGGCTGGCGCGCATCAGTGGGTAGCTAAAAATGCAGGGGATATTATTCCGGATGCACATAATAGTTCAAAAAAACACGCCCCTACCATGCTTACTACCGACCTTGCCTTAAAGTTTGACCCGGTTTATGAAAAAATATCCAGGCACTTTCTGGAAAATCCCGAAGAATTTGCAGACGCTTTTGCCCGGGCATGGTTTAAATTAACACACCGTGATATGGGCCCCCGCGCACGTTATCTGGGCCCTGACGTACCGGAAGAAGAACTGCTTTGGCAAGATCCTATCCCTGCGGTTGACCATAAACTAATAGATGAAAATGACATTGCGGCTTTAAAGGCAAAAGTATTGGAATCAGGATTAAGCGTATCAGAACTGGTTTCTACAGCATGGGCTTCGGCTTCCACCTTCCGTGGTTCTGACAAACGCGGTGGCGCTAATGGCGCCCGCATTCGCCTGGCTCCGCAAAAATACTGGCAAGTAAATAATCCAACACAGTTACAAATAGTACTGGATACATTAGAAAACATTCAGAAAGAGTTTAACGGTGGGCAATCTGCCGGTAAAAAAGTTTCGCTGGCTGATTTAATTGTACTGGCTGGTTGCGCCGGTGTTGAAAAAGCGGCAAAAGATGCAGGACAGACTATCACAGTTCCTTTTACGCCTGGTCGGATGGATGCTTCGCAAGAACAAACTGATGTTGAATCAGTTGGCTATCTGGAGCCTGTTGCTGATGGTTTCCGCAATTACCGCAAATCAAACACCCCTGTATCTACCGAAGAATTATTGATAGATAAAGCTCAATTGCTCACACTTACAGCACCTGAGTTAACCGTCTTGGTGGGTGGCATGCGTGTATTGAATACCAATTTTGATGGCTCCGGAGATGGTGTTTTCACTTTACGCCCGGGCCTGCTTACCAACGATTTCTTTGCAAATCTGCTTGACATGGGTACCGCATGGAAAGCCATATCCGGAGACAAGGAACTTTATGAAGGCAGCGACCGTACCACCGGTGAAATAAAATGGACAGCCACCCGTGCAGACCTTGTGTTTGGCTCTAACTCAGAATTGAGAGCTATTGCCGAAGTGTACGGAAGCACAGATGCTCAGGGCAAATTTGTGAAAGACTTTGTAATCGCCTGGAATAAAGTGATGAATTTAGACAGATTTGATTTATCCTGATCGAATTTTTCTTTTGCAGATGACTTTCATAGGCATCGCTCACAACAAGATCACTGTTGTTGGCGGTGCCTTTTTTGATATTGCCCGGAAGCCCCCCAATAATCTGCGCTCATTATTGTTATCCATGACAGATCTATTCTATCTGTTATGTCATTGCTGAAGAGCCGCTGGGGTTAAGCGATGATACGACGATTAGCAGGCGACGAGATTGCTTCACTGCTCAATTCCATGACATGTCCCTCGTTCGCAATGACATGGAGGGTACATGGTCATTTCTCCTTCCGCGTTTTGCGAAACTTTATAACTCACAATGATAGAGGGGTATATGATCGACCGGCATAGGTTCATAGCCCTGTCCGTTGACCGATACAACCTTTTTTGTCATTCTAAACTAATAATAATTCTTATTTGGAACGATCGTTCCGTTTTGACTTTATATTTGCGGAACGATTATTCCAAATATAAAAGATAATCTACTCATAACAATGAAAAAATTAGAAAACAAAGTAGCCGTGATAACAGGCGCATCAAAAGGCATAGGTGCAGGTATTGCTAAACAACTTGCAGCAGCAGGTGCAAGCGTAGTGATAAATTATGCATCGGCAAAAGCCGGGGCAGAACAGGTAGTTGCCGAAATAACCGCAAATGGCGGAAAGGCAATAGCGGTGCAAGGTAATGTATCCAGCGAAGCTGATATTACCCGTTTATTTGATGAAACAAAAAAAGCTTTTGGTGCAGTTGATATCCTGGTAAATAATGCCGGTGTTTACAAATTCGGCGCTATTGAAGAAATTAGCGCGGAAGATTTCCATAACCAATTTAATATTAATGTACTTGGCTTATTGCTGACAACTCAGGGTGCAGTAAAAAACTTTAATATAAATGGCGGTAGTATCATCAACATTGGCTCTGCAGTTAGCAATATAGCGCCTCCGGGAAGCGCCATATACACCGCAACCAAGGGTGCCGTTGATGCCATTACTCATGTACTGGCGAAAGAATTGAGTGGTAAAAAAATACGGGTAAATTCAATTAACCCAGGTATGGTAGAAACCGAAGGCACACATACAGCCGGATTTATCGGCAGCGATTTTGAAACCGAAATTGTACGTACCACACCGCTTGGCCGTATTGGCCAGCCGGATGATATTGCCGGCGTTGCCGTATTCCTGGCCTCTGAGGATGCACGCTGGCTAACCGGCGAAATATTACTGGCCAGCGGTGGCGTAAGGTAATATCCGTCGTTTTACAAAAAAACAATTAAAAATGGATAGCTTTGCTTTTAACGAGCAAGGCTATTCCCGCTTATGGCAAGAACTAAAGATTTTGATGAAACTGAAGTACTGACCAAGGCCATACAACTTTTTTGGCACAAGGGGTACAATGGTACGTCTATGCAGGATCTGGTGGACAGCCTGGGTATCAGCCGGTCGAGCTTGTATGACACGTATACCGATAAACACACCTTGTTTGTAAAGGCTTTGGAAAGCTATCAAAATACAGGCGCCGCTAATATCCAAAAGATCATTAATCATTCGGGATCAGCAAAAGAAACTGTTAAGGAGCTGCTCAAATTCGCTATCAATGAGTTATTGGGCGATAAGCAACATAAGGGCTGTTTTATGGTGAACGCCGAGGTTGAAGTAGCCCCTCACGATGCAGAAGTAAATAGCCTGGTTTGCAAGAATGACCAGCAAATGGAAGAAGCATTTTACCAGGTGATACAAAGAGGGAAAGACAGCGGAGAAATCAAAAACCAACAGGATGCCCGGGCGCTGGCAAGGTTTATATTTAATGCGGTAAAGGGCATGCGTGTTACCGCAAAATCAACTACAGACAAAGCTGTTTTTGATGATATTATTACGCTGACTATATCAGCACTTGTTTAAGGCAACATTAAGCAATAACGCTATACAAAAATCAATAGCCAATACGGAATGCACATAGGGATATGCCAGTTATTTGGATCCGTTTTGAACCTCCAGTAATTGCCGGTAAGCTTGGTCACCTTCCTTTTTCCGGCCCATAATGCCCGCAATCAGGATCAACACGATAATAGAAAACCCGGTAATATTAAAGCGCCCTGTGCGTGCGCCACCGAGGTAGCTAAAGCCAATGGCTCCGAGTACCAATACTCCCATTACTATTAAAATGATGGTGGCCGGCCGCGTAGCCAGCAGATTGGGCCGCAGGTTAATTGGCTGCCCGGCAGACCTGTTATATTTGCCAATACTGCGGCATAGCCGGTATAATGCCGAATCTTCGCGGATGCTTCTGCCGCTGAATGCCGGCTCGTATAAAATAACGCTGGTTTTAGAACCGTCATGACCGGTCAGCTTCAGGGCATAACCCGAACCAAAAAAAGACTTGGTAAATTCCACCTGGTAGTCGGCAACGGTTGTCCAGCGGACCAGTATATCTTCCCGGTCAACCTCAGCGACCTTTAGATAAGCTTCGGTTACCTCAACGCTTACCGCGTGCATAAAGGTGTTTTTGGCTAAAAAAACCACAACCAGCGGCCCGAGGAAAAACAAAATGGCGGCAAAGGTTATGACCGAATAGTTTCCGTGGCTGAGGTAGACAAGGATCATTCCCAACAGTGCAAAGCCCACAAAAGACAAAAAACCGGAAGCGATAGCCTTTGCCCGGTAAAAGCGATAAATATGGAAATTCATAAGTTCAGTATAACGCAGCAAATATCACAGCGATTGCTTCAATTCTGCAATATTTAACAAGAATTTTACCTTATTCGGAGGGCAAAAACACAGCTGCCGGCACCTTTAAAATGACTCATTTAAATTCAGGAAGAACCCCCTGTTGCCAAATCTACCAAAGGCATAATCAAGCGCAAGGTTTGTACGTGTAGCTTTGTTGAATAATACGCGTAGCCCGGCACCATATCCCGGTTGAAATACCTGGAATAACTTGGTGCCATGTTCGTCATTAGCGCTTTGCATGCTGACGAAAGTAACCCCGCTAAGAAATTTATTCCTTAATATGGGGAAGCGGAACTCCGCTTCGGTATCATTAAATTGTGTCCCCTTAAAGTATTGAGCAGTATATCCCCTGCCGCTTCTAAAAGAGCCGTCCCGGGCCGTGCCTGGCAGCTCAAGATAAGGTATCGCACCACTGAGCAAGTAGGAACCCCAGTTCCAAAACGCAATTACTGTTTCAGGGTTTACGTCAGACAGGCTCAAGTATTTTCTAAAGTCGGTAGTAAATTGTACAGAGTTTTTGGTGCTGCCAATCCATGTTTGATTAATCCGGAAACCGGCATCAAAATAAATGCCCTTATACGCGCGGTTTGGATTATCGCGTGAGGTATACTCCACGTTAAAAAGAAAGCCGTTTGCCGAATAATGATCCTGTGGAAAGCCATGCTCGGTGTTGTATACACCAGAAGGGGTAGTATTTCCCGTGCTGTCTTTATTTTGAATATTCCGCCTTACTTCAAATGACAGGCCCGCCCCAACAAACAGGTTTTTCTCAATCTCTTTGTAAACCTTTTCCCTAAAATTATAATATTGAGAATGGATCACATAAACTTTGTGTGCCGGATCTGTCAGTATTCTGCTTGCAGGGCTTGCTGTATTTGTGCCCTCGCCTATCCCTAATCCATAATCGGGTGTTACGGCTTTTGAGGCTACCAGGTTACCCTGAAAGTTCCACTTATTGCCCGGTGTAAATACGTTATGATTGAGATAAAAAAAAAGGATGCCCTTGCTGGTGATAGAAGCTGATGTAGCGCCAACGGATAATAACGTATTAGGGTCGTCCCCTAATCTTTTACCCGCTACCGCCTTAATACCTATCTGGGCGCCGATGGTTGGATTGGCAGCAATATTAGGAACAATTGTAATGCCTGAACCTTTGCGCAAAGTATCGGCTTTTCGTTTGGGGTGAAGGATATTGCGGATTAGATCACCAACATCATATTGATTGTTAAGGTTATATACCGGTGGTATGATCTTTTTGCCTTTCGGGCCCAGAGAATCCGCTTTAAGAGAGTCGACCGGAGCGTTTACCTGGCTATAAGCCAGGCTCCCTAAGCCGACAAGCAAACAAATTAATAAGAATTTCAGCAAAAAAAGATTTTTATAAATGGGGTTAGCGTACACTGGCAGGGTATATAGTTTAAATTTAAAATACTTAATATTAAGCTATTAATAGCTTAAAGTAGGTTAACCGATACATCAGCTAAATGTTTTGAGCCTGATTTAAGGTGCTTTTTGTATTAATGCAATAATCATTAAAAGCATATGGAAAATATGCCATTACTAATCTGTTTTATAGAATAATAATCGTTACTATTCTATAAAAACATTCAAAATAAATATATCTTTCAAACTAAAACTAACCTGTAGTAATTAATTATTATCAAAAATGATAAAAGTGACAATTCGATTAACATTGCTATGGGTTGACGATAGCATTTGATAATATACAGGCAATTGAGCTGGCTTTAGCCATAAACAGGCATAATTATTCTTAGTTGCACCGCCCGGTAATGCTTTATAACTATGTGCAGATAATAATTTCAATAGCCATTATTGATGCATGCCGTTACTGAAAATGAAAAAGAACCGGTTAATCTTCATAAAAAAATTAAAAAATAACGTCCCCAAAAAATGATGCTTTCTTAGAAACAAGCCTTTTTTGTATAGGTCTTATATTGAAGTTATTAACCTGTTGTTATAATGCCTAAAGCCAATGCCCGCTTTTGGGGTAAGGACCCTATATTGTTTACCATAACCGTGTTAACAAAATCCCTTTTTTAAGTATTATGCGGTATTTTATTACCTTAGTTTATCCTGCCCAAAAGCAGAATATTGTATGCAAACTAAACTCGATCTTTATCATAAGGTTATCCCACTTGCCCACCTCGGAATTTGGGAAAGGAATTTAAAGACAGGCGAAGTTTACTGGAACAAAGTTGTAAAGGAAATTTATGAGGTTGATTCAGACTTCAACCCAACCCAGGAAAAATCTATTGAGTTTTATGTAGATCAGGATGCTATAAGGCTATTAATTGACCAGGCTATAAAAACCACCCATACAGAAAGCGCGCAATTTCAGGTGCGTACAAAAAAGGGTAATTTAAAATGGATAAAAGTAAGGGTAAAAGCCGGTTTTGAGGATGGCAAATGCTCGGTTATTTATGGAACCATAAAGGAAATTACTAAGCGGGTAAACCTGGTCAATGCACTGGCAGAAAGGGAAGTACAGTTTCATCATGCGTTTGAATACGCGCCAATTGGCATAGCACTGGTTTCGCCTGTCGGCGAATGGATCAGGGTAAACAAAATGTTGTGCCAATTATTGGGCCGGGAAGAGCAAGACCTGTTAAAACAAACCTTTCAGGATATTACCCATCCGGATGATCTGAATATTGACCTTGAACAAATGCACCAGTTGCTGGATAATCAAATTATATCCTATCAAATGGATAAGCGTTATTTCCATTCAAATGGCAGCATTATCTGGGTGTCGTTATCGGTAACTTTAGTTCGCGACCAACAAAACAAGCCTTTATATTTTGTATCGCAGATAAGAGATATTACGGAGTGGAAAAACATGGAGCAGGAGCAGATAAAGGCAATGGAGATCATCAGTAATCAAAATAGCCGGCTATTGAATTTCGCTCATATTGTTTCACATAACCTGCGGTCGCATACGGGTAATATCCAAATGCTGACTGATATGATCCTGAAGGAAGAAGATCCGGCAGAAAAGGATAACCTGATCAGTATGCTGGGTATTAATGCCATAAATTTGCAAGAAACCCTGGGCCACTTGAATGAGGTGGTTGATGTACAGACCAACAGTAAACTTAACCTGAAGCGCCTGAACCTGGCCAAAGAGATCAACAGAACAGCGGGCATTTTGTCCGGATCGCTGAAGCATGTATCAGCTGGCCTGTCTATCCAGGTTGACTCAAAAATTTATATTGATTATGACAGGGCCTATCTGGAAAGTATATTACTTAATTTATTAACTAACTGCATTAAGTACCGTAATCATAAAAAACCATTGAGTATCAATATACGCGCCAGTGATGTTAACCAACAGGTGATTCTTGAAATTGAGGACAATGGCATAGGAATAGACCTGCAACAGCATGGGAATAAGCTTTTTGGCATGTACAAAACTTTTCATGGCAACGAGGACGCCCGGGGGATAGGCCTTTTTTTGGTAAAGAACCATGTAGAGGCTATGGGCGGGAATATTACTGTAGAAAGCAGCCCGGAAAAAGGGACGACATTTCGGATTGAATTTAAAAATACAGAATTATAAGTTGAAGTGAAGTTATACGGGAAGCGATTTTACTTTAATTCCCTTGCCGCTTCTGTTGGGGTCAATGCGGTTACTTTCATCCAAACTACAGCATCCGGATTACCTGCTTTGTTTACCTTTTCAGCAACTAATTTATCTATCAGGTCCATTCCTTTAACAATTTCGCCAAACACGGTGTAGTTTTGATCTAAAGATGGCGTGCCGCCTATGGTACGGTATACTTGCCGCTGCGCCGGGGAGATGACAGTTCCGTGTTTTTTTTCAATAGCATCTAACTGCGCATCGGTATATGTCCGGCCATCTACAATATAAAACTGGGTGGTAAATGATTGTTTAGCCGCATTATCATCACGGCCCATAGCTACTGCTCCTCTTTTATGATACAAAGCGGTATTAAATTCGGGCCCGATCCATTTTTGTTCGGGTTTTAATGTTTTTGATTTATCATATAATGAGTCGGGGTCGCCGCCCTGTATAACAAATCCTTTCAGGATACGGTTAAAGGTGGTGGCATCAAAGTAATGGCTTTTTGCCAGCCTGATAAAGTTATCGCGGTGTACCGGGGTTTCATTATAAAGCTTAATGATACACGAGCCCTGCCCGGTTTCAATTTTTACAAATTGCTCTTTTTGCTGCGCGAATGTATTAGTTACAGCCAGGTATAAAATGCCTGTAATGATTAGTTTAAAGTTTTTCAAAATGATGTTAGCTAATACCATATGTTATTACTCCCACTAATTTAGATAAAATAGCCGGTTAAATGAGGCGCATGGTCAAAACCATCTTTATTTTAGGGTGTTGCTCTATTTAGCTATAAACTACAGACATGCTGGATGACCGGGCTTTAAAAAGATTTATGGATGCCCAGGAAGCAGACTATGCGATTGCATTGGCTGAAATGAAGAATGGGAAAAAACGCGGCCATTGGATATGGTATATTTTCCCGCAGATACAGGGTTTGGGGATTAGTGAAACCTCAAAATTTTATGCGATAAAGGATAGTAATGAAGCGTTAGCCTTTTTAAAGCATCCCGTATTGGGTAACAGGTTAATTAATATTTGTAAGGAGTTACTGCAATTGGAAAGCAACGACGCAAACAAAGTATTTGGAAGCCCTGACGATTTAAAGCTAAAATCATCTATGACCTTGTTTGCCTCTTTGCCTGATACTGATGAAGTGTTCCAATTAGTTTTGGATAAATTTTTTAATGGAATGAAAGACAATAAAACATTACAAATATTGAAAGCCGGGAACAAATAAGAGTGATTAAAATGTAAAGCAGCTAAAATGCCCTGTATCTTAAACTAAGATACAGCCCACGTAAAAGCCCGATACTTGCAAGCTTATAATGCTGTTTAGCCGCAAGTTTGGCCATACAAGCGGCTATCAATTGTTGTTCGGCTATGCTTAATACTTCTTGTTGCACCTGCTGATCCTGTTTAAGAATAACGCCTGCTTTTGTTTCTTTTTTAAAGGAGCTGTTTGCCTGCGACGGCATCCCGGCAACCGAAGGCCGGCCAAGCACCGATAACGCTTTAATATTAAGAAATGCAGCTAATTGTTTAATAGCTTTTTGTGGCTGGTTGCAAAGGTCTTCATAACGCAGCAGCATGAACCGGGGTTCATTAACGCGTTGCAGTTTTGCAGCAATGGTAAATGATGTTTTAAGATAACCCAACGCGTTACGCAAACTTATAGCAGGTTCCATTTTTTTCCGTGATGTTAAAGTCGCTACGGGTTCCCTAACTATATGAATAATTTTCGCGTGTGGCATCTCTCGCCAAATACGGTTAACAAAGCGCTCGTTGGTTGGTGTTTTATCCACCCATTGTTGGGCAGTTAATTTATCGGTAACAGAAGCATAGGCCAATACAATGGCCTGGTGCGGCCATTGTGTGCCCTTTTTATGATCTATAATTGCCCACCATGCCATCATATAACGGGCAAAATTCACATAAGGGGAATCCGTATTATCGCTATGTCCCAATAGCCAGTAAGGTGGCTGGTTAATAGGATTAGCTATCCTGCGCAACCATTCCCTGCCTAAAAATCCCGCCCAGTCATTAGCAGGCAGCCGTTGCAGCTTAAACTCCAGGTTGGTATAAAAAGTACCTTCAGACGGCAGAACAAGCAGATCGGGATGGCCGTCTAAAATGTCTTTTAATAAAGTGGTGCCACTGCGATGAACGCCACATATAAAAACAGGTTTTTGCACCAGTTCAAGTCCTTGCGTAATTTGCCCGGCAGTTAGCGGCATTGGGCCTAATTGTTCGGCCATTAGCCATACAAGGTTAGACCAAGCCCCCGCAGCAGTAATTAAGTGTGCAGGCGGGCTCCCTTCCAACCGTTCGGCAGGTAGCAATTGATTAAGGCGTTGTTCTGCTTCAATTATTTTTGATAGCATATAAATTTAAGGTAATGAATGCTTAATAGTATTACCCTTTATTTATTGAAAAGGTTGTTTTGCACAATAATAATATTGCATTTAGCTCCCGGCATTTAACTGAACCGGGGTTTTAAAAGCCGACCGGTTTTAAGCGAACCTGACATCACTCAGTCAGCCATCCGGTATATAAACATCCAAATCAATTGGTATAACATTAGATATTAAGCTTTTTTTATACGTTTGCCCCATGAATCATGTATTGGATAACCCGGCCTGGAATGCCTTGATTTCGGGCAGTAAAAATCTTTCTAACGGGAGTGAATCGGTTAAATATTTTGCTAAAGACGTTTCACCATTTGTGGGCCTAAAAGAAAACCCGGAAGAAAGTTTAAAAATACTCTATGATCTTGTTCCCGATGAAAGCTTATCCGGGGTTATTTCAATAAATGAGATGGAAATACCCCGTCCGTGGAAATTGCTGCAATGTGTGCGGAGCTTACAATTAATTTATAACGGAACGGCTGAACCAGACGAAGTAGCTGAGTTGGTTACATTAACTGATGAACATATTCCGCAAATGCTGGCACTTACTAAACTTACCAACCCCGGCCCATTTGAAGCACGAACGATAGATTTTGGACATTATCGCGGTGTTTTTGAAGACAATAAACTGGTAGCTATGGCCGGACAGCGGTTGAACCCTTTGCCTTATGCAGAGATAAGCGCGGTTTGTACCCACCCGGATCACCTTGGTAAGGGCTATGCAAGGCGGTTGCTAATGTACCACGTTCATCGCATTAAAGCGGCGGGTGAAATTCCGTTTTTGCATGTACGGCACGATAATTACCGGGCCATCAATGTTTATAAGGACCTGGGCTTTGAAACACGTACAGAAATAAATTTCTATATTTTAAAAAAAACGATCTGATGAAAAATTGATATTTATAATTGAAATAACACTTGCTGATCAATTGTTAGAAATTGCATTCCTGATAGATTTATTATTAGAAGAAAAACCACCTAACCGCATCATCAATAAGTTACTAACTCCATATCCCTAAATCTTTAATTTTAATTTCATCCTATTTTAGGCTAAATTTGCATTTCAAAAAAAGAAACTATGTCATCATCAGTAGAAACTTACACCAAATACAAAGTAAAAGATATTTCATTAGCCGAATGGGGCCGCAAAGAAATTGAGCTTGCCGAAGCAGAAATGCCGGGATTAATGGCATTGCGTAAAGAATACGGACCATCAAAAGCATTAAAAGGCGCACGTATAGCCGGTTGCTTGCACATGACTATCCAAACCGCTGTTTTAATTGAAACATTGGTTGAGTTGGGTGCAGAGGTTACTTGGTCATCATGTAATATATTTTCAACACAAGATCATGCCGCTGCTGCAATTGCTGCCGCAGGTATCTCTGTTTATGCCTGGAAAGGTTTAAATGAGCCTGATTTTGACTGGTGTATTGAACAAACTTTATTTTTTGGCGAAGACCGCAAACCATTAAACATGATATTGGATGATGGCGGCGATTTAACCAATATGGTATTTGATAAATATCCTGAATTGGTTGCGGGCATTAAAGGGCTGTCTGAAGAAACTACTACCGGCGTACACCGCTTATATGAGCGTATGAAGAATGGCACTTTAGCTGTTCCGGCTATTAACGTGAATGACTCGGTTACCAAATCAAAATTTGATAATAAATATGGCTGCCGCGAATCATTAGTTGACGCCATCCGCCGTGCTACTGATGTGATGATGGCTGGTAAAGTTGGTGTGGTATGCGGATATGGTGATGTGGGTAAAGGATCGGCAGATTCATTGCGTAACGCGGGTGTACGTGTTATTGTAACTGAAATTGACCCGATTTGCGCTTTGCAAGCTGCGATGGAAGGCTTTGAAGTTAAAAAACTTTCGACTGCTATTGCTGAAGCCGATATTGTGGTAACCGCGACTGGTAACTTAAATATTGTACGCGAAGAGCATTTCCGTAAATTGAAAGACAAAGCTATTGTTTGTAACATTGGCCACTTTGATAATGAGATTGACATGGCCTGGTTAAACGGCGCTTATGGCAATACCAAAATTGAAATTAAACCACAGGTAGATAAATATACTATTGATGGTAAAGACGTTATTGTACTGGCCGAAGGCCGTTTGGTAAACTTAGGCTGTGCAACAGGCCACCCAAGCTTTGTAATGAGCAATTCATTTACTAACCAAACTTTAGCGCAATTAGAGCTTTGGAACCATAGCGAAAAATATGAAAACAAGGTTTACACCTTGCCTAAACATTTAGACGAAAAAGTAGCCAACCTACATTTAGCCAAAATTGGCGTTGAGCTTGAGGTACTTGATCAAAACCAAGCTGATTATATAGGCGTACCAGTTGCTGGTCCGTTTAAACCTGAGTACTACAGGTATTAAGTTTCAAATACTAAGACAGAAAAAGGGGCATGATTTTAGGATCATGCCCCTTTTTTATGGGTTAATTATTATTGGCCCGGACAAACCTGTGATTATCCTGACCATTGCTTTTTCTGAAAATAGACAGTTTCTTTTTTAATACAACATCAGTAACTTTCCATTTTTTAATTAGTAAGCAGCAACGTTTTGACCATATGACTACCATCTTAAAACGAACCAATAGCGATGACCCCGCATTCCGTTCACTTATCACTTTATTAGATCAGGATTTGCATAATAGGTATGGCTTACTCCAGTTAGAATACGATGAACACAATCAAATTGATTTTATTGATACCGTGGTTATTGCCTATTATAATGATATAGCTGTAGGCTGCGGCTGTTTTAAAAAATTTGACGAAGAAAGTATAGAGATCAAAAGAATGTTTGTCGATGCTTCGCAACGCGGTAAAGGCATCGCATCCGCTATAATTAGGGACCTGGAAAAATGGGCGGCAACACTTGGATATAGTAGTGCGGTGTTAGAAACCGGGACCTTACAGCATGAAGCTATCCGGCTTTATCAGCGGCTGGGCTATGTAATTACGGCTAATTATGAACCTTATGCAGGTATGGAATTTAGTATTTGTATGAAAAAAAAATTAAGCGCTTACGAAGTTTAATTCCGTAAGCGCTTAAACATTAAAGGGTTGCCATATCAATCACAAACCGGTAACGAACGTCCCCTTTTAGCATTCGCGCGTAAGCGCTATGGATATCTTTCATATCAATCATTTCAATATCCGAAACAATGTTATGCTCGGCGCAATAGTCCAGCATCTCCTGAGTTTCGGCAATACCGCCTATGCCTGATCCGGCAAGGCTTTTTCTGCCACCAAGCAAGCTGAATGCAGCTACCTCTGCAGGTTTTGATGGCACGCCCACACAAATATGGGTACCATTGGTTTTTAATAAAGACAGATACATATTAAAATCATGTTCGGCCGAAACAGTATCTAAAATAAAATCAAATGAGTTTTTGGCCGCTTCTATCTGTGCCTCATCTGTTGTAACCACAAAATGATGAGCCCCCAGTTTTTTAGCGTCTTCTTCCTTTTTAGGCGAGGTGCTTAGTACAGTTACATCCGCGCCAAAGGCTACACCAAACTTAACAGCCATGTGTCCCAGGCCGCCCAGGCCCAGCACAGCCAGTTTATGGCCTTTTCCAACTTTCCAATACCTTAATGGCGAGTAAGTAGTAATGCCTGCACATAATAATGGTGCAACCGAAGCCAGATCCAGCTTATCAGAAATATGAAGCACAAAATCTTCATTAACTACTATAGCGCTTGAATAACCACCATAGGTAGGTGTTTTTTTATCCTGCTCAAAACCATTGTACGTTTGTGAGCTACCGTTTAAACAATATTGCTCCAAATCCTGTTTGCAATTTTCGCATACCCGGCATGAATCTACCATACAACCTGTACCTGCCAGGTCGCCTACTTTAAATTTGGTAACATGGTCGCCCACTTTCACTACACGGCCTACTATCTCATGGCCGGGAACCATCGGGAAAATGCCGGGGAACCAGTCATTCTTTATTTGATGAAGATCGGAATGGCAAACACCACAAAATAAAATTTCAAATTGAACATCATGCGGGCCAACTTCGCGGCGTTCAAAATCCCACGGGGCCAAATCAGTTTGCGCGTCTTGCGCTGCGTATCCTTTAACGGGTATCATATGTTTTTCTTTTTGGTTTGATGAATGTGATGTAATATTACGGCCTTTTACAAAAACCTTAAAATACATTGCCGGGGAGCGAGCAAATTTTACAATTCACGTACTAAAATTGGCGCTATTCTTTGTGCTTGACCCTAAATCGTAAACTCAGCATTAAGCCCATTAACATAATACCCGCGACCATGCTAACGCTATCGTTTATTTGTAATCTGCATGTTCTTACCAGCAAAAAACCGACAAGAAAATTAAAGCCCACCCATACTACATTTAGGCAGACGAGGATAAACCCTGTCCGGGTGGTTTAGCAAACAGCGTAGGAAACTTATCGCCGGGTATACCATAAATAAAATGAGGTACAGCATTCGCCAAAAATGCGCCTGAAAAAAACACAGCCAGATATTGATACCATTCCATATTAAACATTTTAATAAATGTACTAATTACATGGAAGCCCCACTGTTTTCAACACAGATAAAATTACCTGCCTGCCTTAACATAATATTGGGATTAAATAGGTATCCATACACATAGCATTATTATAGGTTAATTTTAAATTATTGATAAAGAGGCCCATAAGTGCGGATATACTAAAACAATAACTTACGATCGTTTTGCAATATTGTTGTTAAAAAGTTTTATTACTAAATATTTAGTTATATATTAGGGTCACCTAACCCAATCCTATGAAGCTAATCACCATAGCCATAATAGCATTCTGCCTCTGCGCTGTAAGTAGTTCATATGCGCAAAATAGTTATACTATTAAAGGTGCAGCTGTTGATACCGATCTGAGGATCAAGCTATATAATACCACTATAAGTGTGTTAAATGCAAAAGATTCTATCCTGCAAAAATTTACCCGTGCAACAGATAATGGTTCATTTTCCCTTAGCGGCCTCCCCACCGGGAAGTTTATATTACTGGTTACCTATCCGGAGTATGCCGATTATGTAGAACCATTTACAATTGATCCTGCACATCCCACTCATGATTTTGGAAACATAAGCTTACGGCAAAAAATTAAAATTTTACAGGAGGTGCTTATAAAAGGTGAGGTAAGAGCCATAAAAATAAAAGGCGATACTACCGAATTTAATGCCAAAGCCTATACCATACAGCCAAACGATAAGGTGGAAGACCTGCTTAAACAACTGCCCGGAATCACGATTGATAAAGACGGGAAAATAACCGCTAACGGCGAAGCCGTGACTAAGGTTTTAGTAGATGGGGAAGAGTTTTTTGGCGATGACCCCACATTGGTAACCAAAAATTTAAGGGCTGACATGGTATCTACTGTTCAACTATTTGATAAAAAAAGCGATCAGGCAGCTTTTACAGGTATTGATGACGGCGTAAAAACCAAAACCATTAATATTAAATTAAAGGAAGATAAAAAGAATGGCATTTTTGGGAAAGTTGACGCTGGGGTAGGTACAGATGGCTATTATACGGGCCAGTTAATATTCAACAAATTTAAAGCTAAAGAA
>DASWOZ010000254.1:0-3997 GCA_036398535.1 Mucilaginibacter sp.
TTTCAATCTCAATACCCATTGTGTGTATATTTATTATCTAATGTCAACCGATGGTAAATTATGAATTATTACCGGTTAACTATAGGCTTACCAACAAACACTAAAGATAAAACAATGTTATAATTGCTATAACTTAAACTACATGAAACAACCTTTTAATGCCACGTTAACCGGATCGGACAGCCGGGTTGATGGAATTGCTAAACAAACCAGCTCATACGGATCAAAAAACGCCTGGCAATTTGATTCATTAGATGATTCTTTACACTTAGTGATCGTTAAGGACGAAAAAGGGTTTTGGCACCGTATTGCAGGTACAGAACCCTATCTTTCTGGCTGGACAGACGAATTAGCAGAACAAATAAATCAACAAAATTGAATTAAAAATGGAAAAACGCGAGATAGGGAAATCAGGCATACAGGTTATCCCGTTTGCTTTTGGCGGCAATGTATTTGGATGGACAATTGATGAAAAAACTTCATTCGAAATTTTGGATGAGTTTGTTGACCTGGGGCTGGACTTTATTGACACAGCCGATGTATACTCCGCATGGAAACCTGGTAATAAGGGAGGTGAATCTGAAACTATTATTGGCAACTGGCTTAAAAAAAGCGGCAAACGTGATAAGGTGATCATTGCTACCAAAGTAGGTAAGCCAATGGGCGAAAACATGGAGGGCTTATCTAAGGCTTATATTACCAAAGCTGTAGAAGCGTCATTAAAACGCTTACAAACTGATTATGTTGATCTGTATCAATCACATTATGATGATCAGGAAACTCCTTTATCAGAAACGCTGGAAACTTATACCAGCCTGATTAAACAGGGTAAAATAAGAGCCATTGGCGCGTCAAACTATACCGGCGAGCGGCTTGCAGAAGCATTAAAGGTAAGCAAGGAAAATAATTTAGCGGCTTATCAATGCCTGCAACCTGAGTATAACCTATACGAGCGTGAACAGTACGAAAAAGAACTGGAACCAGTTTGCCTGCAGAATAATATTGGCGTGATAAATTATTATTCGTTAGCCAGCGGCTTTTTAACCGGGAAATACCGTTCAGAAAATGATCTTTCTAAAAGCGCGCGCGGCCAGGGGATAAAAAAATATTTGAATGACCGTGGCTACAAAATATTAGCCGCGTTAGATGAAGTAGCTAAACAATACGATACAACACCCGCCACTGTAGCATTAGCCTGGGTAATTGCAAGGCCCGGTATTACAGCACCAATTGCTAGTGCCACCAGTAGTAAGCAGCTACAGGAAACTACAGCCGCGGTTAAACTAAAATTAGGTAGCGAAGCCATTGAATTATTAAATAAGGCGAGCAGCTATTAAACAAAATATTAAGAAAGATTTGATAACTTTAAAAGGGTGTCAAATCTACCGGTTACTCAATGAATTAAGTAACGCTCAGGAAATTAGATTTTCTTATTTGCACTATATTGATTTAATTTGAACTACCAAACAACATACCAAATGAAAAAGAAAAATTTGCTCACGCTAATGCTACCAATAGCAGCAGCTATCGGGTTGATCACCTTCAACGCGCTAAAAAATGATCCCCCTCCAAAACATAAAATAGCAATTGATAATGCAGGCTTAACTTTACCGGCAGGCTTTAGCGCGTCTACGCTGGTTGATAACCTGCCGGGTGGTGTAAGAGAAATGGCTGTAACCCCGCAAGGTGATTTATATGCAAAAATTTACAAGGTAAAAGCACCGGCAAAGGGAGTTGTTGTTTTGCACGTAGCGGGCGACAAAGCTACAGTAAAAACAAGCTTTGGCACCGGTTTTAGCGGTAGCGGTATGTATATTAAAAATGGATACCTGTACGCCTCATCAGATCAGGAGGTTTTCCGTTATAAGCTGGACAGCAAGAACGAGGTAATTGACCCCGAGCATCCTGAAAAAATAGTTACCGGATTAATTGCCCGCCGGGAACATCAGCCAAAAGCGATACTGGTGGATAATAATGATAATTTATATGTAAACATAGGCGCTTTCTCTAACTCATGCCAGGAAAAAGATCGTCAGTTTCATTCAATGGGTATGAAAGGCTGCCCTGTATTAGATTCGGCTGCCGGCATCTGGCAGTTTAAAGCAGACAAGCTTAACCAGCATTACAGTGATGGCGTACGTTATGCAACCGGCTTAAGAAACGTAGTTGGTATGGATTGGAACACTCAAGCTAACCAACTGTTTGTTATGCAGCATGGCCGTGATGGTTTGCACGATATTTTCCCGGAGATGTTTGATACCAAACAATCATCATTATTACCGGCAGAGTGTATGTATGCTTTGAAAAAAGGTGATAACGGCGGCTGGCCCTATATTTATTATGACCAGATACAGCATAAAAAAATAGTAGCGCCTGAGTATGGCGGCGACGGCAAAAAAACAGGCGGTGAAAGCGCCATAGATCCTATTGCTGCTTATCCCGGCCACCTTGCCCCTGATGCTTTATTATTTTATACGGGCAATCAATTTCCTGAAAAATATAAAAATGGTGCTTTCATTGCTTTCCACGGTTCATGGAACAGGGCGCCCGAGCCACAAGCCGGCTACTTTGTGGTATTTCAGCCATTTAAAGATGGCAAGCCGGATGGCCAATGGGAAGTATTTGCCAATGGTTTTGCAGGCACACAAGCACAAACTGAATCGGGCCGTGCAGAACACCGCCCGTGCGGATTAGTACAGGCACCTGACGGCTCAATATATGTAAGTGATGATACTAAAGGAACAATCTACAAAATCAGCTATAAAAAATAAGATGACATTAAATAAAATTGCGATAACATTTATATTATTACTATTTATTACGGCAGGCTCATTTGCACAAACTAAAAAACCGGTTGCTAAATCAGGCGGTTTAGCAGCAAGCATGGCCGGCGGGAAGAAAATTTACAGTAATATTTGCGTGTCCTGTCACCAGGCAGACGGCGGCGGCGTACCTAATATGAATCCACCGTTAATTAAAACAACCTATGTTTTAGGTAATAAAACAAGGCTGATTAATATTGTATTGAATGGCTTTACAGAAAATGTAGAGATTAACGGATCAACCTACTCCAACACTATGCCTGCACATGATTTTTTAAAGGATCAGGAAATTGCTGATGTATTGACATATGTGCGTAACAGCTTTGGTAACAAAGCCCCTGCAGTAACTTTAGCCGAAGTTAAAAAAGCAAGAGCTGCGGCGAAAAAATAATTGTGCTTGCTATCCGTCAAATAACGGATCAGTATCTCACCCCAATAAAAGTCATGTTGAATTTCTTCAACATGACTTTTATTTTTAAGCGCTTTTTAAATAGCTGTTTGCCAGCGTTGCCAACGGGCTTATGGTTTCCGTACGCAGGGAAGCTGTTTTAGCACTTTCAATCAGGTAATTGTTTTTTAGTTCCTTTTCGGCAATAACCACGCTAAAATCATTAAACTTTGTGCCTTCTTCATAGGGGAATACAGTGTATCCCCTTTTGTTGGCATCATATTCACCAAGTTCAAATATTTCGTCTTGCTTTTTACCTTTTATCCGGGCGCCACTTACCAACTGGTAAGCGTCGGTTATATTTTCAAAATTATTGTTTTTCATAGTAAACCTGTAAATACAATAACTTTGCCAATATGGTCAGTTAAGCAAACCACTCGTATAGGTCGCTCTGTTGCAGGTCGGTTTTGTTTGATTTATGTATATCTTTAAGGATAGTGCCTTCATACATCTGGATAATACGGCTTCCATAATTGTAGGCATCCTTCAAGTTATGGGTGATCAAAATTGTGGTCAGTTTAAATTCAGCGGTCAGTTTTTCGGCGGTGCGCATCACCATATCTGCCGACCGCGGATCAAGCGCCGCGGATGGCTCGTCAAGCAATAATAATTCACACCTATCCATTACACTCATCAACAAGGTTAAAGCCTGCCGCTGCCCGCCGGATAGCGTCCCCATAGGTTGTTCTATCTTGTCTTCCAAACCCATACCTAATGTGGCTATGGT
>DASWOZ010000255.1:0-1641 GCA_036398535.1 Mucilaginibacter sp.
GGTTCTGAAATACCTGCCCCACGAATACTTTATCAAGCTTAACATTTAAAGGAAGCTTTAATATATTATCAACCAGGTGAATGTTTTTCATTTGGGCGGTCTCAACCAGGCCTTTGTACACGTGCAGTACTTCGGCATTTATGTCAAAAACCTCCATGTTAAAGTTCATCTCCGGCGATTCTATCTCTTTCACATCCATCAGCTTGTTCAGCATATACTGCATCTTCTCGGCAGATTCGCTTATGTAGCCTACGTACTCTTTCTGGTCGTCGCTTAACCTGTTTTCTTCCTCTTTTATAAGGTTGTTACTCATTATTACCGAGCCTATCAGGTTCTTAAGGTCATGCCCCGCAATGTTTATAAAGCTGTTCTTATGCTCGTCGAGCTTGCGTAACTGGTCGTATTGCTTATCAATAATATTATTCTTCTCGTTTATGTCGCGGTTTTGCTCTTTAAGCTGTTCGTTCGATTTTTCGATCATGATCTGCGAACGTACCTCGCGCTGTATAACCTTATAGCGTGCCGATGGAATAAGGCATGAAATAACCGCGATGATGAAGAAGAATGAACCGCCATTGGTTACGTAAAGGCTGATGTCATAATCGCTTAATAATTTAAAAAATATTAAAACCAGCAGTATGGCAAATAAGGTTTGTATAATGGAGTTTATGGGCTCCCAAAAAACCATCAGGTTAAAAAATAATATTACAACCGAATAGAGTAAGAAATATATGTTCAGGTCATCAACATTTACAATGGCGCATAAAACAGCCGATGTTACGGAGATGAGTAAAAAGGATATGTGAAGGAGTACCCGGTAATCGAACCTGTTGCGCTGAAACAAGCTATACAAACCGGCTATAATAATGCTGATAATAATACGTACAATAACAAATTGTATCCATATATCATTTGCATAAATAAAGTCGGCAATGCTAAAAACCGGGTACAGGATAGCTATCGTCCAAATGATGATATTGGTTTGATACCATGCTTTTTTGGACACCTCCTTTGCAAATTCCTCTTTAGTAATTTGAATAAACATTTACTTCGTTTTTCTTAAATTAGTAAGTATAGTAACTAACCATTGTTTATAATTGTTGACAAAATAAGCAAAAAGTGACCACTAAAAATTGTATTGCCATTTCGACAATAATCAGGCATTCTACGGTAATATTGGTATTTATGTTCTGTGTTAGTGCAAAAAACAATCCAAATATGCCGCAGGAAAGGGCAGTAGCGTTCAAAAGAGCGGTCAGCCTTGATAACGGCATCAGCATATCATGGCTTGAGCAAACGTGGAAACGTAACATACTTGATACCAATGAGATAAATAGTAATGATTTTAAGCTGTTAAGCCAGCTGGGAATTAAAACCATAAGGCTCCCGGTAGCTTTTGAATACTTTGAATTACAGCATATTCCGATAGAAAAAGTATTTGTGCGGATAGACCAAGTTGTAAAACAGTGCGATAAATATGGGTTTAAACTAATAATTGATAATCATTACGGAAGCCTGAATGATACCAATTATCAGCAGGAAACGCAGCGGATAATTGATATATGGAAAATGGTGGCAAATAGATACATGGGGCAAAACCCTGATAACCTGTTCTTTGAGCCTTACAACGAGCCGCCGCAC
>DASWOZ010000256.1:0-3758 GCA_036398535.1 Mucilaginibacter sp.
GGCAAGCCAAAAAAAAGAAGGAAGTTCCAATTAATTATGCAAAAATAAAATTGGTTACTTTTTATACGGCTTTGTATCACTCCATGATAGCGCCTAATATTTACAGCGATATAGATGGCCAATATCGCGGGCTGGATGAGAAAGTGCATACTGCACAAAACTTTAATTATTATACCGTATTTTCTTTATGGGATACTTTTCGTGCTGAGCATCCTTTATTGAGCCTGATTGACCGGAAACGCACGTTAGATTTTATAAAGACTTTCCTGGCAATGTATGAACAAGGTGGTTTATTACCGATATGGCCATTGGCATCCAACGAAACTTACTGCATGGTGGGTAATCATGCTATCCCGGTTATTGTAGATGCCTATGCCAAAGGAATAAGCGGGTTTGATGCCGAAGAAGCATTAACGGCTATGAAATCTGCCGTAAACCGTAACCAGTTTGGCTTAGACACCTATCGTAAAAATGGCGTAGTACTGGCTGATAATGAAGCCGAATCGGTTTCAAAAACATTAGAATATGCTTATGACGACTGGTGCATTGCACAAATGGCTAAAATGCTGAACAACCAAAAAGACTATACCGAATATATTCAACGTGCCCAATACTGGAAAAACGTTTACAATAACCAAAATAGTTTTATGCAAGCCCGTGTAAATGGCAGTTGGTACTCGCCTTTTGAGCCTACAGAAATTAACCGCAACTATACCGAAGGTAACTCGTGGCAGTACACTTTTTTAGTACCACAAGATGTAGAAGGATTAATAAGCAGCATGGGCGGAAAGGAAAAATTTGGAGCTAAGCTTAATGAATTATTTACCACCAATTCAAAACTAAGCGGCACCCAACAAGCGGATGTAACAGGCCTGATTGGCCAATACGCGCATGGTAACGAGCCAAGCCATCATATGGCCTACTTGTTTAACTTTACCGACGAACCGGATAAAACCCAATTTTATATCGACAAAATATTAAATGAAGAATATAGTGATAAACCTGATGGACTGGCAGGCAATGAAGATTGCGGGCAGATGTCAGCATGGTATATAATGAGTTCTTTGGGTATTTATAATGTTACCCCCGGTCAGCAGCAATTTCAAATTGGTTTGCCACGATTTGAAAAAGCCGTTATCAATTTAGAAAATGGCAAAAAGTTCACTATTCTTAATTCGGGCGCTACAGTTAGCCGGAGCAATATTTATTTACAGGGTATCAATTTGAATAAAAAGGCCTACAGCAAACTGTATCTTGACTATAACGCAATAGCCGATGGCGGCGAAATGGAAGTATTTACCGGCCGTTTAGCTAATCAGATATTTATGCAGGAACTGGAAAAACCATCATCAAAAATTACGGATAACCTGATTGTTCCAAATCCATACATCCTATCGCCGTCAAAAACTTTTCAGCAAAGTTTAAATATTGAAATAAAGTGTGCTGATACGGGTGCTAAAATTTATTATACATTAGATGGCTCAACGCCTTCGGCCAATTCAACTTTATATGCTTCGCCCATTTCTATTTCAGATAATACAACTGTTAAAGCAATCGCTATAAACAATGGCAAAACCAGCTGTGTGGATGAAGGCATATTCAGAAAGATCAACAACGATATTAAACTCACACTGGTAAACAAATATTTACCTAACTACGCCGACGAAGGCAGCAATGCCCTGATTAACGGCATCCGCGGAAAAGTTAACTGGCGCCTGGGCAACTGGCAGGGCTATCAGGGTAATGACCTGGTGGCCGTATTGGATCTGGGAAAAGTTAAACCGGTAAAACAGGTAACATTAGGCACCTTGCAAGATAGCCGTGCATGGATCGTTTTTCCGCAATATGTGCAGTACTGGGTATCAGGTGATGGCAATAACTATAAACTTGCGGCAACTATTAATACCAAAGTCGATATTAAAGATACCAGGGTGCAGTTACAGGATTTTACAGGAATATTAAACACTAACACAAGATATATAAAAGTGATAGCTAAACAATATGGCCCCTTACCTGATTGGCATGAAAGCAAAGGTAGCCCGTCCTATATTTTTGCTGATGAGATCATAGTAGAGGATTAACCTTAAGACGCAATTTTTGCATCTTAGAAGATCACGTTTAGGCGCAATGCTTTACGTATTTAGGGCTATTTACATGGAGTTTAGAGCTACAAAATATTCTGTTTCTACAAAAAAATTTCGTTACATGGGCTTAATTTAAACTTTACATGTTAAAATTGCGTTGTTACTATTTGTTATAACCCGGCTATGATTTAGGGCCATAATTTTACATCTTTACCGCATGTTCCGTCGTATAAAAAACAAATACCTTAAATATTTCGTCATATTCATCTATTCCATTATCATATTTTTCTGTGCGATAGAGCTAAATTTCCTTTGGCTGTTTGGGTATTCTCCTGATATGCAGGATATTAAAACTCCAATCATCTCCGTTGGTTCACAAGTATATGCGGCCGATGGTAAACTAATTGGCGAATATTACCATGAAAACCGTTCACCTGTCGAATATAAAAGCATCTCCCCTTACCTGATCAATGCATTGGTAGCTACCGAAGATGTACGTTTTTACAAACATGGTGGGGTTGATTTCTTTTCATTTTTTACCAGCATAATTTCAACCGCCAAAGGCGATAAGCGCGGCGGCAGTACCATTACCCAACAGCTGGCAAAAAATTTATATTCAACACGTAAAAAGAAATCGCAGGGGCTATTAAAACATATTCCTTTAATAAGAACCCTGGTTTTTAAATGTAAAGAATGGTTAACTGCTTATAAAATTGAGCATGTATATAATAAACAAGAAATACTTACCCTGTATTTAAATACGGTACCTTTTGGCAATAACTCATTTGGCATAAAAACAGCTACGTTAAAGTTTTTCAATAAAATGCCTAATGAGGTAACCCCTGCCGAGGCGGCTACTTTAATTGGTATGCTTAAAGCAACATCTACTTATAACCCGATCAACAACCCTGATAAATCAATTGATCGCCGTAACACGGTATTGGGGCAGATGCAGAAATATGGATTTATCACCAAGGCTGATTACGACATTAATATAGACAAGCCAATAGGTCTAAATTTAAGCTATGTAGAAAATAATTCGCAGGGCGACTCATACATACGTGAAGCCGTTGAGCGCTGGTTAAAAAAATGGTGCAAGGATAATGACTATAACCTGTATGAAGATGGCTTAAAGATCTATACTACTATAGATTCCCGCTTACAGCAATACGCCGAGCAAGCCGTAGCCGAAAAGATGAAAATGCTGCAAAAGCGTTTTGATAATTTATGGGGTAAGAAAAACCCATGGCGCGATTCAAAAGGAGTGGAAATAAAAGACTTTTTGCTTAAAGCCGAACAAAATTTACCTGTATATAAAGTCCTCTATAAAAAATATCATGGCGATACTATACAGATAAAACAATATTTTGAAAAGAAGAAACACATGAAGGTGTTCACCTGGAATGGTGAACGGGATACTACATTTTCAAGTACCGATTCTATTAAATATTATACCCGCATTTTAAATACAGGTATGATGACCATTGAGCCGTCTACCGGGAAAATAAAGGTATGGGTGGGTGGTATTAATCATCACTATTTCAAATTCGACCACGTAAACCAAGCCAAAAGGCAGGCAGGCTCCACATTTAAGCCATTTGCATATGTAACCGCGTTGGATAACGGCTTTACGCCATGCGATAAATTTACCGATAAGCCGGTATCTATCAGTTA
>DASWOZ010000257.1:0-13881 GCA_036398535.1 Mucilaginibacter sp.
ATTAAGATTTTTAGTTAAAAACTTTTTATATTTTTCGTCTGCTTCTTCAAACGTAGCTGGAATTGTAAGCACCATTGATTCCTTTATCTTTAAGTTAGCAGCAATCGGCTGCCCACCCCAAAATATCATTTACATCAGTAATCTTAAAGCTTCAATACGTTTATCTTCTGAATCAATAATGTAAACGCCCATTGACCTGTATTTTTTTTAGCAATCCTATTAGCAAGCTTTGAAAAGGTTTTAGTGTTTGCTACACCAATAGAAACTGGCATCCCAGACCAATGGCTAATTTTATCTCTGACATCTTTAATATAATTAAACCGATTACGGTAATTTAAGACGCCACAATCAACTAATGACTCTAGAAAGCTCTTATAATATTTCTTTTTCACGTACGGCTTTAATTGTTTCTGGTCATTTGATTTCAATTTTCAAATGCTTTGGCTCTTTCCGTTAAATCTTTTATTGAATTTAATGATTTGTTAAAATAGCTTCTATCATACTCTTTAAGTGGTATGTAATTTTTTTGACCTTTATACTTTATAGAATAGCGTACGCACCATTTTTTATTATCTTCGTCCCGATAAATGTATGGTTCTTAGTAATCAAATTTATTCATAGTTTAATATATACCAATGTAATAATTCTTGTCCTTTTTTGTCCCTTTGTGCTTAAATAAGCTTATTGGGATGTAAAAGTTAAAAAATTACATTTTTGCCAAAAATTTAATTAATGCAGAGTTACCAGGAATTTCTTGATCTAAGTGTCGGCTTTCCGCAGGAAGGTTTTGAGATCATTGATGATGAACTATATTTCCATGATCTGAATTTAATGGAAATGATCGAAACGTACGGCACCCCCCTGCGTTTTACTTACCTGCCTATTATTTCTAAAAAAATACAACAGGCAAAATTGCTGTTTCAGCAGGCCATTATAAAAAATAATTATCGCGGCAGCTATAAATATTGCTATTGCACTAAAAGCTCACACTTTAAACATATTGTTGAAGAAGCGCTTAAAAATGACATCCACGTAGAAACATCATCTGCATTTGATATGCCAATGATTGATACACTGGAAAAAAAAGGCGCGCTAAACAAGGATGTTACGGTGATATGCAATGGCTTTAAAACTTTTCAATATAAAACCTATATTATTGATATGCTGCATGATGGATTTAAAAACATCATCCCGGTATTGGATAATAAGGAGGAGTTTAACCTGTATGATGACGAGATAGAAATGAGTACCCCATGTAATCTGGGTATTCGTATTGCCGCTGAAGAGCAACCCGATTCGCAGTTCTACACCTCGCGTTTAGGCGTGCGCATGGAAGATATTATTGATTTTTATCATAATAAAATAGAGGGCAATCCTAATTTCCAGGTTAAGCTGCTACATTTCTTTATCAACTCGGGTATATCTGATACGCCTTACTACTGGAACGAACTGGAAAAATACGTTACACTGTATTGCAAATTCAAAAAAATAAACCCGCACTTAGATACGCTTGATATTGGCGGCGGTATGCCTTTTAAAGACTCATTGGTTTTTGATTTTGATTATGAATACATGATCAATGAAATTGTGAGCCGGATAAAAGAAATTTGTGCCGATAACGATACCGAGGAGCCGGATATTATTACCGAATTTGGTAAATATACCGTAGCAGAAGCTTCGGGCATACTATATAAAGTATTGGGCCGTAAGCAACAGAACGACCGCGAGAAGTGGCTGATGCTGGATGGCTCATTCATTACTAACCTGCCTGATGTTTGGGCTTTGAACCAAAAATACATCCTGCTGCCTATCAATAACTGGGATTCTGAATACGAGCGCGTTAACCTTGGCGGTATTACCTGCGACGGGCAGGACTATTACAACCAGGAAGCGCACATGAACAGCGTATTTATGCCAAAAACACGTAAGGTACAATACCTGGGCTTTTTTAATACCGGCGCTTACCAGGAAGTATTAAGTGGTTATGGTGGTATTCATCACTGCCTGCTGCCATCGCCCAAGCACGTGATCATTCGCCGTAACAGGGATGAAACTTTTAACTTTGAAGTATTTGGTGAAGAGCAAAATAGTAAGCAGGTATTAAAAATACTGGGGTATACTACATAGTAGTTAATTAGTGATTGGAGGTTAGAAATTAGTTAAACTACTTCCTTAATTATCCAATCACTTCGCTTTAAACATTCCGTATTTTAATATACAATAAATGGCCCTGAAGCCATCCTTCCAGCCTATTTTTTTTCCTTCTTCATAAGTACGGCCATAATAGGATATGCCCACTTCATATATCCTGATTTTGGGTACACGGGCTATTTTTTGAGTCACTTCGGGTTCAAAGCCAAAACGCCTTTCGGTAAGTGCTATAGATTGAATGATACTGGTGTTAAACAATTTATAACAGGTTTCCATGTCTGTTAAATTTAAATTGGAAAACATATTAGAAGCAAAGGTTAACCATCGGTTACCAATGGTATGCCAAAAAAACAATATCCGGTGCGGGTTACTGCCCATAAACCTGGAGCCATAAACCACATCGGCAAAGCCTTTTACTATGGGCTTTAACAGATCATTATATTCTCCCGGATCATATTCCAAATCAGCATCCTGTATAATCAGGTATTCGCCTGTGGCTTTTGAAATACCGGTATGCAGGGCTGCTCCTTTTCCTTTATTAACTTCATGCTTAAAATACTGAATATTCAATTCCGGATTATTCAGTTGATAGCTGGCAATGGCCTGTTCTGTATGATCTTTAGAACAGTCATTTACAATTATAATTTCCTTTTGAATGTCTTGTATCAACTCAACAGATTTGATCTTATCCAAAATCATATGAATGGTATTACCTTCATTATAGGCAGGAATAATAATTGATAATTTTTCTATCTCCATATTAATATTTAAAGTATTATAAATAGCAATCGGCAAAATAATGACCATAATACAATAATTATAGCATATTATGCAAACCTTTGTTTGGTAAATCCAAATTAAAAGTCATTATTAACCCGGCAAACAATCATTATATTGGCTGATAGATTACTAATTTCATACAAATGCTTGAACAATACGATCTGCATAACTTATTGGTGCTTGACATAGAAACCGTTCCACAATACAGCAGCTATGACCAGGTGCCCGATCATCTTAAAAAGCTGTGGGAGCTAAAAACCATAAACCAGCGAAAGGAAGAAACAGCCGAAGAATTTTATCACCGTGCCGGGATATGGGCCGAATTTGGTAAGATCATTTGCATATCAGTTGGCATATTTACCGGTGGCAGAAATACAGGGTTAAGAGTTAAATCATTTTCATCACATGACGAGAAAGAATTGTTAGAAGACTTTTCAACCATGCTGGCAAGCCAGCCTGCCAGTTTAATATTGTGCGCACACAATGGTAAAGAATTTGATTTTCCTTATATCTGCCGCCGGATGCTCATTAACGGATTAAAATTCCCCTCACAGTTAGAAATCTCCGGTAAAAAGCCTTGGGAAATAAATCACCTGGACACTATGGAACTATGGAAATTTGGCGACTATAAAAATTATACGTCACTAAATTTGCTAACCAGCATTTTTAATATCCCCACCCCTAAGGATGATATAGATGGCAGCATGGTTGGCCATGTATATTGGAATGAAAATCAACTGGAACGCATTTGTACCTATTGCCAGAAAGACGTAATAGCAACGGCCCAATTATTGAGAAGATACCGGGGAGAAGAATTGATAACGGAGGATTGTATTACCATAGTTGGGTAAAAACTTAATTTATAAAACTTTGTAAGTCTATTTATTCCACCACGCCATTGCGGGGTACGAAGCCATCTCTGCACTTGCAAATTGAGCTGCAATTTCGTCGCCTGCCTCATTAGAGATTGCTTCGTACCTCGTAATGACGATTATGTTATTATTTTAGACAACTTCTAAGCAGTTTTCAAATAATACCTAAAATATTGGGTACTTTCGCATAAATAGATTCTCTATGTCTAAAAAGAAAAACAGCTCGACAATAAACCAGGTGCTTACGCAAATGGTGCTTGATGTGTTTGAGCAAAACGGAAATACGCCACTAAACTATAAGCAAGTTTCGGCAAAGCTAAATATACGCGAGCCGGAGGCAAAATATACCATACTTGATATTTTAAAAGAAGAAGCCTTTAAACAGGTTTTAAAAGAAGTTGCACCCGGCAAATTTCAATTACTTGAATTAAAAACATTCATTGAAGGCAGGGTCGACCTGACTAACGATGGCTCAGCCTTTATTGTTACGGACGATGAAGATGAAAGCGATATTTTTGTTGCCCCCCGTAAGTTGCGCAATGCCTTAAATGGCGATCGTGTTAAAGTATATGTTTACGCCATAAGCAAAGGAAGACGCAAGGAAGGCGAAGTAATTGAAATAATACAGCGCGCCAAAATGGAATTTACAGGTATTGTAAAAATATCTGAGCGCTTTGCATTTTTCATTCCGGATGATCGTAAAATGATGCACGATATTTTTATCCCCATCAGCGAGCTTAACGGCGCAAAAAACGGGATAAAAGCGGTTGCAGAAATTACCGATTGGCCTGCAGGTGCTAAAAACCCGTTGGGCCGCATTAAGCATGTTTTAGGGGTACAGGGCGATAATGATACCGAAATGAATGCCATTCTTGCTGAATATGGCTTCCCGCTATCTTTTCCGCCTGAAGTTGAGCACGATGCAGAAGAAATATCAGCTATTATTACACCACAGGAAATTGCCAAAAGGCGGGATTTCAGGAATGTAACCACCTTTACTATTGATCCGTTTGATGCCAAAGATTTTGACGATGCCCTGTCATTTAAAATATTGGACAATGGCAATTATGAAGTTGGCGTGCACATAGCCGATGTTTCCCATTACATTATTCCTGATTCACCATTGGATAAGGAAGCATTTGATCGAGGTACATCTGTTTATTTGGTTGACAGGGTGATCCCTATGCTGCCTGAGCGTTTATCAAATGGTTTATGTTCTTTGCGGCCAAAAGAGGACAAGCTGTGTTTTTCAGCAGTTTTTGAGTTGGATGAAAATGCATATATCATTAATGAATGGTATGGTAAAACCATTATTCATTCTGACAGACGCTTTACTTATGAAGAAGTACAGGAAGTAATTGAAAGCCAGGCAGGCGAATATCAAAAAGAAATACTGAAATTAAATGCCCTGGCCTATAAACTGCGCGAGCGCAAGTTTAAAAATGGCGCTATCAGCTTTGAAGCTACAGAAGTTAAATTTAAACTGGATGAAACCGGTAAGCCCACCGGCGTATATGTAAAAGAACGTAAAGATGCCCATAAGCTCATTGAGGACTTTATGCTCTTAGCCAACCGTAAGGTGGCCGAGTTTGTAAGCAACAAAGGTAAAGGCAAGCATAAATACACTTTTGTTTACCGGGCACATGATTCGCCAAAGCCCGAAGCACTGGCTAATTTTGCCCAGTTTGCGGCCCGGTTTGGTTATAAGATCAATACCAAATCAGATAAAGAAACTGCAAAATCCCTTAATTTCCTGATGGAAGATGTAGAAGGTAAAAAAGAGCAGAATGTGCTGACACATTTAGCAATACGTTCTATGGCCAAAGCTATTTATACCACCAAAGCCAGCAGCCACTATGGCTTGGCGTTTGATCATTACACACACTTTACCTCTCCTATTCGCCGGTATCCGGATGTGATGGTACACCGTCTGCTATTTCATTATCTAAACGGCGGCCAATCGGTTAGTGCCGATCATTATGAAAAGCTTTGCCAGTACAGCTCACAGATGGAAAAGAAAGCTGCCGATGCCGAACGTTCATCCATTAAGTATAAACAAGCCGAATATTTAAAAGACCAGGTTGGCAGTGTATACAGTGGTGTAATTTCGGGCGTTACTGAATGGGGAATGTATGTGGAGATCATTGAAAATAAATGTGAAGGAATGATACGTCTGCGTGATATTACAGATGATTTTTATACTTTAGACGAAAAAAATTATGCCATCATTGGCCAGCGTAAAAAGAAAGTTTACCAGCTGGGCGATGAGGTACAGATTAAGGTAAAAAGCGTTGATCTGACTAAAAAGCAAATTGATTTTTCGTTAGTACAGGGTAATTAGTTTATGAAAAAACTCGAAGAGTTACAGGATATTATAAGTGAGGCAGTAACCAAATTGGCTTTTCCGGCACATCCTGCCGAATTATATGAACCCTTAAGCTATATTTTATCCATTGGCGGCAAACGCATGCGCCCTGCCCTTCTTTTAATGGCCTGCGATCTCTTTGGCGGTAAAGTGGAAGATGCTTTATCTCCTGCATTGGCAATTGAGGTGTTTCACAACTTTACCCTGATGCATGATGATATTATGGATAATGCGCCACTTCGCCGTGGCCGTACTACCGTGCATGAACGCTGGAACCAGAATGTAGCCATACTATCGGGCGATGTGATGCTGATAGAGGGCTATAAGCTGATGATGCAAGTACAAAACCACCTGTTACGCCAAATATTAGATATTTTTAATAACACTGCCGTAGGCGTTTGCGAAGGCCAGCAAATAGACATGGAGTTTGAGGAACGTCATGATGTGGCCATTGACGAATATATTAACATGATCCGTTTAAAAACTGCCGTTGTGTTGGGTGGTGCCTTAAAGATAGGCGCCCTGATTGGCGGAGCCGGACAAAAAGATGCGGATCTGTTATGCGAGTTCGGCGAGCATTTGGGTATAGCCTTCCAGCTACAGGACGACATATTAGATGTTTACGGCGACCCGGAGAAATTTGGCAAACAAGTGGGCGGCGATATTATATCCAACAAAAAAACCTACCTGCTCATTAAAGCATTAGAACTGGCAAAAGATCATCGTGCTGTTGAATTGAATGCGCTGTTAGATAGTAAGCACTTTGATAATACGGAAAAAGTAAAAGCAGTTACAGACATCTATAACTCTTTAGATGTAAGGCAATATGCAGAAACTGAAATGCAGGAATATGCAGATAAGGCGTTTAAAGCATTAGATGCTATTAATTTACCCGATGACCACAAACAATACCTGCGTGATTTTGCGGATGGCTTGATGGTGAGAGAAAATTAGTAACTTTATAATATAAACCCACTTCTGTCATTTTTAACGACGGATAGAAATCTTATATAATTTTTGTAGCGGACTATGTATCTTTTATAAGATTTTTCCCGTTCCTCGTCAAAATGACATGGTATTTAAAGGTAATATCATGAAAACATTACTATTAATTCTCTTCCTCACTGTTTTCGCTACATGCCTGCACGCCCAAAAAGCAGATACAACCAACTATAACAACAATGACAAGATCTTTGCTACTGCTCAAATAATGCCCGAATATAAAGGAGGCATGGACAGGCTATATCAGCGGCTCGAAAACATCCGTTACCTGTTTGTAGAACGGATGAAAAATATTGAGGGAAGAGTACTGGTATCGCTTGTAATAGAAAAAGACGGAAGAGTTAGTAATGTAAAAATTCTGCACGGACTAACCCAGGAACAAGATAAAGAAGTAGTACGGGTAGTAAAAAATTTAAGAAGATGGAAACCCGGTATGCAGGATGGTAAACCGGTGCGCGTACGGTTTATTCTTCCCATTGAATTTAAAATGATAAAAGTTTGAAATTTATCCCAACAAAAAGCCCAGCCTTAAATTATAAGGCTGGGCTTTTTCAATAGCATATTTTAATTACTCTGCTGCCGGGGTTTCTTCCGCATCAGCTGCTTTCTTTTTAGGTGTTGCCGCTTTTTTAGCTTTTGGAGCTGCCTCTTCAGCCGGGGCTGTTTCTACTTCTACAACCGCAACAGGCGCAGTTTCAACAACTGGCTTTGCTTCGGCTTTAGCAGCGGGTTTTGGTGTTGCATCTTCTGCAACAGATACAGTTTCAAACGGAATTACCGATACGTATGAACGGTTATCTGCTTTCTTTTTGAAAACTACGTTACCTTCAATTAAAGCAAATAAAGTATGATCTCTGCCGATACCTACATTAAGGCCCGGATTATGTTTGGTACCACGCTGACGTACAATGATGTTACCCGCAATTGCCGGCTGACCACCAAATATTTTGATACCTAAACGTTTGCTATGTGACTCGCGGCCGTTTCTGGAACTACCGGCCCCTTTTTTGTGTGCCATTTCTTATATCTTTATGAAACTGCTAACAGCTTCGATTTAAACTTAATTATAAAGTGATCCCTGTGATCTCGATCTTGGTAAATTGCTGACGGTGACCGTTTTTCTTTTTGTAACCTTTTCTTCTTTTCTTTTTGAAAATAGTTACTTTATCACCTTTCAAATGAGACACGATCTTAGCGGATACTTTAGCGCTTTTCAAATCAGTACCTAATTTGAACTTCCCTTCGTTTTCTGCTAACAACACATTGTCAAATTCAATACTAGCGCCTTCATCTCCCTGTAATCTGTGTACAAAGATCTGCTGGTCTTTAGCAACTTTAAATTGCTGTCCGGCTATACTTACTATTGCGTACATGGTTTGTTAATTAATGTTTTAAATTTCGAGGTGCAAATATAGGTAATATCATTTCAATAAACAACACACCTTTTATTTTTTCTGCCTTGCTTCAGCCTCATCCAAAATCTTCTGTATTTCTTTGATCACCATGCCATTTGCTTCCACTAATTTTTGCGGCCCGTCAAAAGAGGCATCAAACAAAACTTTTTTGCTTTTACGCTTATAGTTAAAGGCAATATAGTAGTGTGTTGGTTTAACACCGGCAGCATTTATAGAATCAGCACCGTTAACCTCATTTTCCGGGAAATCCCAAAAACCCAGGTCGGCAGCCTTACGGTGCAGGTATAATAACTCGCCTTTGGTTAAATGTAATTTCATTTTCACCAACGAATCTTTAGAGTTTATATATTGGTAACCCCCGGTTTTTGAATCATACTTATTAACCAGGCTATCACCCGGTCCGTACTGAAACTGCATTGATTCAAACTCGGTAAATTTATAAGGCGCATCTTTTAACACCATACCGTAGTAATAACTACAATACAACAAAAACGGAACTACGATACTTAGAAGAATAAATATTTTTTTAAAACGATCAGACATTATATTTAATTATTGAATTACAGAATTATTGATTGAATTAGGGTTTGTTATTATTTGCCGATATTGTTTTTCGTGATGCGGATGCAATTTTTAAAATCTGATTTGCTTCGTCAGCTAAATAAGTTAAATCTGATGAATTTACGATGTCAGCTTCAATCAACACCTCCATCCAAAAAGCTGATTCATCGGCCCCCTCTACTACAGTTGAAAGTTTAGAGTGAAACTCTGCCTTTGACCTGGCACGACAAGCAGCACGATAATTAGCACCAACAGACAAAGATGATCTTAATAATTGCCTGTCAATGATTTTAGCTTCTTCGGTTTTAGGTAAGGTTCTGTAAAATTTAATATTATCCACTACAAATTTCTTTGTCCGGCTTTTAAACATTTCGGCGAAATCTATTCTCACATTTACCATCCTATAATGAACTAAAATCAATAATCCGATAATTCTTATTCGAGCTCTCCCTCCCACTTACTTACTACCGCGGTTGCCATGGCATTACCTAAAACGTTGGTAGCCGAACGGCCCATATCTAATAACGGATCAATACCTATTAATAGTGCTAAACCAGCTTCAGGTATACTAAACATAGATATAGTGCCTGCTATTACCACTAATGATGCCCGCGGTACCCCGGCTACACCCTTACTGGTTAACATTAATATCAGTAACATAGTTATCTGGTGGGTAAATGATAAATGCATACTGTATGATTGCGCCAAAAACAAAGAAGCAAAGGTCATATACATCATAGACCCATCCAGGTTAAATGAATAGCCCAAAGGCAAAACAAAGCTTACAATTTTATTACTACAGCCAAAACGTTCCATCTCCAGTAATACTTTTGGATAAGCCGCCTCGCTGGTTGAAGTACTGAATGCTATCAGCATGGCATCTTTGATACTGCTTACCAACGCAAATACACGGCCTCGTAACACCACATAACCGGCGAATATGATCAGGAGCCAAAGTATGACTAACGAGAAATAAAACTCGCTTATAAATATGGCATAGGTTGAGAGGATGCCTAATCCCTGCTTAGCTATTATTGCCGTTATGGCGCCAAATACCGCCAGGGGTGCTAACTTCATTACATAACCTGTTATTTTTAAAATAACATGGGCTATGGCATCCATCGCTTTAATTACAATTGTGCCCATTTCGCCAATAGCAGCGGTTGCCACACCAAAAAACAGGGCAAACACAACAATTTGCAAAATCTCATTATTAGACATGGCTTCGAAAATACTCTTCGGAAAAACATGCGCCATAAAATCTTTCAGGGACATGGCCGTTTTCTTAATCCCCGTATTTAAGTGGCTATCTGGCAGCATTAAATGCATGGCCTTACCCGGCTCAAACAAGTTAACCAGCAACATACCCAGTAACAAGGAAACGAGTGTAGCACTTAAAAACCAAATTAAGGTACGGCCACCAATACGCCCAACGGCTTTAATATCCCCAACCTTAGCTACACCCACCACTAATGTAGTAAATACCAACGGAGCGATGATCATTTTTATCAAACGCAAAAATATATCGCTTAAAATACTGAAATACTCAACTTTGTCTTCTCTTATATCATCATTAGTTTTACGGATGGCTGATTGCGCGGCACGCTCGGTTTTAAGTGATTTAAAAGCTATGGTCGTTGTATCCTTTAATTGAGCTATTTGAATGTCAATAGCTTTGATATTGGTTTCGGCAACACTAATTTTATTGTTATATTTATCAATAACACGAATGTTATATATATAGCCGGTAACTACACCCAAAACAAGTGCAATAAAAATATACAGGGTTAACTTACTTTTTTGCATAGCGAACAATAAGAAAGCCGTAAAACTACAACTATTTTTTTATGAGAATCAAGAGTTAGGAAACAAGAGTCAGGAAACAGATAGCTATTAGCCTGTTTCCTTCTATTTTTGCCATCATTCTTATATATTGATTCTTTACTCTAACATTATAGCATGAGCACCATTACCTATGGTTTACAACATATCAAAAAAGAATTGCAGCATTTGCCAAATGAGCAAATAACCGAATTATGCCTGCGCCTGGCTCGTCATAAAAAAGAAAATAAAGAATTGCTGGCCTATTTATTATTTGAGGCTTATGATGAACCTGCTTTTATTGAAAAAGTAAAAGCCGAAGCCGGATTTATGTTTAGCCAGCTCCCCACACAAAATTACTTTGCTGCAAAAGCACTGCGCAAAATTTTAAGGCTGCTTACCAAGTACACCAAGTTTATGGCGTCAAAAGGCGCGGAGATTGACTTACTTTTAAATTTCTGCACCAATTATTTACAATATGCCGACAGGCGTACGTCTCATAAACCTTTACGGTTAATACTTACCAGACAATTAGAAAAAACACGTACCCTGATCAGTAAATTACATGAAGATTTGCAGTTTGATTATAGTAATGACTATAATGCGCTATTAACAGATGCTGATAATAAACTACCATGGCTAAACAAGAATGATTTTTTACTGTAACATTGCAGTTGTTTAATTATCTAAATAATAAAACACAAAATAAGTGGCCGAAAAAGAAGCAGCGTTTAAGAAGATATTTGAAGCTAATTCTAAAAAAATTTACCATTTATGCTATGGTTATACCGGTGATGATGACGCTGCGAACGATTTATTACAGGAAACTTTTTTAAAAGTTTGGCAAGACCTGAATAAGTTTCGCAACCAGGCTATGATTTCTACCTGGATATACCGTATTGCTGTAAATACCTGCTTAACCTATCTGCGGTCAGAGAAACGGCAGGCCAAGGATGAACTTACCCCTGAGATAGCCGAAACCAGAATAGAAGAGGTTTCAGAAAAAAACGAGCAGGTAGCCTTGCTTTACAAGTGTATATCAAAACTGGAAGAATCAGAAAGAATTATTATAACGATGGTGTTAGATGAAATGCCATACCCCGAAATTGCCGAAATATCAGGTATATCTGAAGGCAATTTAAGGGTTAAAATTTTCCGTATTAAACAAAGGTTAACAGAATTATATAACCAATATGAAAGACTTTGATCAATTGATGTCGGTTTGGCAGGGACAGCCAAAACCAGATCAGCTTTCGGTGGATGATGTGCTGAAGCAGGTTAAAAAAGGAATGAGTGGCATGAGCAATAAACTGCTGTGGAATATTGTCAGCATGAGTGTATCATTTATACTGTTTTTAGGGGCCATGCTGTTTTTTGTATTTAAATCATGGACAACATATGCCGGTATGCTTATTATACTCATTACCATGATCTTATATATTTCAATGATGATACGGGATTATAAACTGATCCATAAACGCGATGCTACTATTAACCCTACCGACTATTTACAAAACTTAAAAGAATATCAAAAAAACAGGGCCGAAGTTTATGGTTGGATGTTATATATATATGTGGTATTAATTAGCATTGGTATGGCCCTATACTTTTTTGAAGTATTACAAAGTGCAACCAGGGCTTTTAAAATAACAGCCTACAGTGTTACCGGGTTATGGCTAGTGTTTTGTACTGTATATTTAAGAAAGCGTTTTGTTAACAATGAGCAGGAAAAACTAAACCTGATGATTGACCGCTTAATTCGCTTACAAAGCCAGTTTGATTGATTTTGTGTTATATTAGAACGCGATACTTTGTGTTTCTTAACCCGGCAATCAGACGCTACGATAAAACCATTACCATTTTTTTATATTTTTGCGGTGGATTGGATTAGCTAAAACCACCATATCTCCTATCCTGCCTTAATAAAATGAATATATCAGTTGTAGTACCTGTTTATGATGAGGTAGAATCATTGCCTGAATTGACCTCGTGGATAAGCCGGGTAATGAATGAAAATAACTTTACTTATGAAATTATACTGGTTGATGATGGCAGCAAGGATGGCTCATGGGACATGATCGTTAAACTACAGCAAAATAATCCATTTATAAAAGGTATAAAGTTCAGGCGTAATTATGGCAAATCTGCCGCCTTAAATACCGGTTTTGAAGCCGCGCATGGCGATGTGGTGATCACGATGGATGCCGACTTGCAAGATAGCCCGAATGAGATACCCGAACTTTACCGCCGTATCACCGAAGATAATTATGACCTTATATCCGGTTGGAAAGCCAAACGGTACGATCCGTTAAGTAAAACCATACCTACTAAATTATTTAATTCGGCTACACGTAGAATGTCGGGCATACATAACCTGCATGATTTTAATTGCGGTTTAAAAGCCTACCGTAAAACGGTTGTTAAAAATATTGAAGTATATGGCGAAATGCACCGCTATATACCAGTACTGGCTAAATGGGCCGGTTTCACCAAAATTGGCGAGCAAATAGTTGAGCACCATCCCCGCAAATATGGCAAAACCAAGTTTGGCATGAGCCGTTTTGTTAATGGCTTTTTAGATTTACTATCCATATTTTTTGTTGGAAAATTCGGCAAACGCCCCATGCATTTTTTTGGCACCATGGGTGTTTTAAGCTTCTTAGCCGGAACAGTATGCGCAATTTGGTTGTTAGGTGAAAAACTATATGAAATTGCACATAATCAGGCTTACCGCAACGTAACGGAGAACCCCTTATTTTACTTTGCATTAGTAGCTATGATATTGGGCTCCCAGCTGTTTTTAACAGGCTTTGTTGCCGAACTGGTAGCCCGAAGCTCAAACGAGCGCAATAAATACCAAATAGAAGAAACGATTTAATGTGCAGATGCGTGGATGTGCAGCTATGCAAATAAG
>DASWOZ010000258.1:0-2583 GCA_036398535.1 Mucilaginibacter sp.
GATACCACTAAAAAGGGCGGTGGCGCAAACGCTAATACCCCGCAAAACGGCAGCCTCTCAGAAGAAATTATAGTAACAACGGCCTACAAGCCGGTTTTGGCTGACGCGGTAAAAATTCGCCGTAACCCCGAGTTGGAAGATAAAATACCATTTAAGGCGCCACTAACCTATAACCCCTTAGATAAACGTTTAGAAAAAAATGAGGAGATTAAACAGTTAAGCGCGATGAAGATCCCTGCCGAAAAGGACTCTATTCTTCATCCCAACTACGTAAAAGTAGGCGCAGGCAATTTAAAAACCACTTTTGGCGAGGCTTATATTACTAATGGCCGCGACGAAGCTTTGCAGGCAGGGGGCTACATTAAGCATTTTGCACAGGGCGGTACGCTTTATAAACAAAATCAAAGCAGAGATACCATTGGCATATTCGGCAAAAGCATTACCCCGCAAAACGCGTTAAGCGGCCGTATTGATTATAGTTACAACACCAATCATTTTTACGGGTTTGATATGAATGCGCCATACCCAACTAATTTTAACCCCGGTAAACAGCATTTTAGCACCATAGGCGCCGAAGGCGAGATAGCTAAAAATTATAAAGACGTTGATAATGATTTCACTTATGCCTTTAAATTAAAAGGATACGCTTATAGCAATGCTTACCGCGCCAGGGAAAACAATGTCGTACTGTCGGGATTTTTAAATGAAACCATTAAGCAGTTTTATGTAGGCATAACCGGATCTGTTGATTTGAGCACACAAAATGATAGCTTATATTCTTATAACAACAGCATTTTGAGGGTTAACCCCTATATAAAGTTCCAGGGAAATAATTATAAGGTTGATGTAGGTATTAATATGGTTGATGAATTTGGCTTTACCTCTAACTTTTACCTTTTCCCGGCTGCAAAAGCAGAATTATTGGTGATACCTAAATACGTGCGCTTATTTGTTGAGGCCAGGGGCGATGTAAATAAAACATCCCTACGTGATTTAGCAGCCATGAACCCTTTTATCGGGCAAAATATAGCTATCAGAAACTCGGTTGACAGGCTGGATGTTACCGCTGGATTAAAAGGAACACTTGCACCCGGCTTAAGCTTTAAGGCGGATGTTTATAGAAACAGCCTGCATAATATGCCTTTGTTTGTAAGCAATTTTTCGGCTACGGGGAATAAATTTGCAGTAATATATGATACCGGGAACTCAAGGGTAAACGGCTTTAATGGCGAACTGGACTTTAAGCCATCTGATGATCTTGATATTTTTGGCCATGTTGAATTTAAAGATTACCAAATGGCTACCGAAGCACAGGCATGGAACCTGCCCAAGTTTAAATTAACCGCCGGGACTTCAATCCATATTACAGACAAGGTAAAAATTACCGGTACATTATTGCTCCGTGGCGCGGCCTACACCCGTGATGCCAATGTGACCATACCAATGACAACCGTTAATTCATTTGCCGACCTGAGTGGCGGTGTTGAATATAAGGTTACCAGTAAAATATTTATTTTTGGACAGGTTAATAATATTTTAAATTCAACTAATCAAACCTGGCAGTACTATCCTGATTACGGATTTAATATATTTGGAGGCGCGGGCTTTAGTTTTTAAGTCCGGCCCGGCAATAGAAGGATGGTACAAAATCAAATTGTCGCTATTTTGGCTAAAGCCCTGTTTTAATGGCTCTTTATCCATTGGCTAAAGCCAACGGCAATGAATCAGACAAGCCGATTTATCCGCTGGCTGGAGCCGATGCAATGAATTGATAATGAACAAGCAATCATTGCCGTCCCTTAAAAAGGATGGCATAAATAACTGAAGCAGCTAAGGGCTTTAACCAAGGGGCTCATTAGTTACAACTTGATCCGTACCCGAAAGGTTATTGGAGATTTATAATTAAACCGTTACTTTTAACAAATGGATGTAAGCTTTTATATAAGCGAACTGCTTCAACAGCATGGTGAATTAAGTATACCCGGCCTGGGTTATCTTGTACTGGCACGTGTAGGTGGTTATTATAATGAAGCCGAAGGGCAATTTTATCCGCCTCATCACCAGGTACAGTTTGACCCTCAACAAATAGATGACGATGCTGCCTTAACGCAGCATATTGCCGATGTTAAAAACATATCGCTTGCATCGTCAAAATATTTCACTGAAAAATATATCAATAATCTTAAAGAGGACGCTTTGATTAAAGAAGTCGCCTTAGCCAATTTGGGTTGGTTCTACACGGATCAGGGCAAGCTAACTTTCAGGGCGGCCGACATAACGGAGAATGACCCGGCGTTTTTCGGTTTTGCGCCCGTTAAAATAACCAAGCTTGAGCAGGAGCCGGTTATTGATCAGCACACCGATGCTGCCGGAGCCAATGTTTTAACCGAGCTACCTATAAATAATGATCTGCCAATAACTGATGAGCCCTATACAGCAGCGACGCAACCCGAAACGTTTGATGAGGAAGACGAGTTTAAGCGTTCAAAAAACTGGTTGATATTTTTAATATTGCTCATTGTTTTAATAGTAGCTGCCTTTGGCGTATACCGTTATTCGCCAAATAGCGTTAATAAAGCTAAA
>DASWOZ010000259.1:0-2427 GCA_036398535.1 Mucilaginibacter sp.
ATCATATTATCCATCCCAATATCCCCCACCATGTCATTGCGAAACAAGGGTAATGCGAGAGGCCTGTGCGGTTGAAGCAATCCCGTCGCTGGTAGATAACGGGCCAACCTGTCGGGGATGAGATTGCCACGCTATGCCTCTAATGACATAGAGGTTGTAAATGCCATCACTTTTGGAATTTTGCTGAATTTATAACTCAGGATATACCAGGTAAAGAGTAATATTATGCGTCAGGGGGTGTCTTCTTCTTCAGCGTAATTACTGTTATCTCTGGCCATATACCTAAACGGCCCGAAAAAGCCAGGAAACCAAAGCCTCGGTTAACATACAGGTAGCGATTTTTTTCATTAACCAATCCCGCCCAATCCAAATAACGGTATTGTACCGGGCTCCATCTAAAACCGGCTGTTTCTACGCCAAACTGCGCGCCATGTGTATGGCCCGATAAGGTTAAATGAATATCGGTAGGGTTATATCTTACCTGCTCTTCCCAATGAGTAGGATCATGTGATAGCAACACTTTAAAGGCATCTTTATCTACACCCTGCAATGCCTTCTCTAAATTACCCACCTTAATAAATCCCCGTCCCCAGTTTTGTACACCAATAAGCGATATTTTTTGGCCGTCTTTTTCAAGCACCACATTTTCGTCCAATAACAGGCGGTAGCCAAGGTCCTTATGATGTTGTTTTAGTTTATCCAGATTAGCGGCTTTTTGTTCCTCGCTGGCCCATTCAATGTAATCGCCATAATCATGATTGCCTAATATCGAAAACTGTCCGTATGGCGCCTTAAGCTTACTGAAATTGGGGATGTACTGTTCTATTTCCCAGGCGGCGTTGTTTACTAAATCTCCGGTAAAAACAAACAGGTCGCTTTTTTGCGCCTGGGCCAAATCAATACCTCGCTGCATGGCGTCTGTATTGTCAAAACTACCTGAATGAATATCTGACAGTTGGGTTATGGTAAAGCCATCAAATGCATCCGGCAGGTTGTCGAAATTTAAAGTTACACGGTGTACTTTATAGTCATATTTCCCTTTAAACATGGCATAAAGAAATCCGGTGAATGGGAAAGCGGCTGCAATGACAGCTAACTCGCTGATAAATTTGCGCCGTGCAGGAAAATAGGGCTGGTTTGCCTGCCCATCTGATTTTTTGATATGGCTGCCAATGCCAACTAAAAATCTGCTCAGGTCGCCAAGCGATAATATGATAACAAAAACTAATTTGGTTACAAAAAATGTAAGGAACAGGCTCAGCATCCATTCATGAAAAGGTGTCATTCCCTGTGCCGTACTAAAGCTGCCAAAACCTAATAAAAACACAACCGTTACCCCTATGGATATAAACAGGAAACCATAAATAACAAACTGGCGTGCGCGGGAAGATTGCCAATCGGAAGTAAGGGTTTTGAGGCCCGAAAATACATACCAGTCAAGCAGCAGGCTAAGTACTGCAATAATTAAAAACACCCCTAAAAAACCGCCTCTATGCATAATTGATCATATTAACCTGCAAGATAAAAAAGGAAAGGTAATTATAGGGTAAAATTGATGCTAATTGATAATCGGCTTTAAAGTGTAGTTTGGACATAAAAAAAGCTCCGGGTAAAATCCGGAGCTTTTTTTATTATCGACGATGATGCACCACTACAACTCTGCGATGCACCGGGCGGTGCCAGCGATGCCTTACTACCCTGCGATGATAAGGATGTGGGCGGCCACCAATTTGTACATGTACCTGGGCTTCTGCGATTCCGAATGAGAAAACTGCAATTACAGCCAGTATCATTAATTTTAAATACTTCATTTTTTTAATTTTAATTAAGGATTGTTTTAGTTAGATGTTTATTAAATATTAGTAGCGATGTTCGTCATGGTGATCATGACCACCGTCATGAACACGGATTTCTTCCCTGCCTCTTCTATGACGTTCTCTATATCCTACCGAACAGCTTGATAATGCTACAGAGGCAAAAAGCAGCAAGGTGGCTATTCTAAAAAAATACTTTTTCATAACAATAAATTTTAGTTTTTCAGATGTATCTGTATGTTTAACTGCTAAATGGCCAAAAGGTTTAAAATATTATATTTTCGATTTAAGACTTTTATAAAAAATGATGGTTTTTAGGTGGAGAATTACGATGGATAAAAGTAAACCGAACTTAAAAATACGGAGTTATAATTATTTTTTTTGATAAACGGCTAATGCCGATAAAAATAACGCTGACGACTAAAAACGCTATTAATACAAAAAGCGAATTTATTGCCGTTTGCCCATAGCCAATTTGTTTGGCATCAATAAAATTATAGGGATACAGGCCGGATATTGCACCACGCAGCAAACTATAAATCAAATAAATGAGTGGGTATAAGGCCCAGTTAATTATTACTTTCCATGGTAGCGGATATTTACGTACAAACAC
>DASWOZ010000260.1:0-2019 GCA_036398535.1 Mucilaginibacter sp.
CCTGGCTAAAAACCGCCAAATACGCGCCTGTGGTCAATTTTGAAAACACACAGGGGATGGAACCTGGAGGCGCAAATAACCACGATACCATAGGCATGCTGGCAATAGATGCCAAAGGGAATATATCCGGTGCCTGTACTACCAGCGGCATGGCCTGGAAAATGCATGGCCGGGTTGGCGACAGCCCCATTATTGGCGCCGGTTTATATGTAGATAATGAAGTTGGCGGCGCAACATCTACCGGTGTAGGTGAAGAAGTGATACGCAATGTAGGCAGCTTTTTAGTGGTTGAACTGATGCGTCAGGGTTATACACCCGAAAATGCCTGTAAAGAAGCCGTAAACCGGATCATTAAAAAAAAGCCCCAAACCGCACGGGACATCCAGGTGAGTTTTTTAGCCATCAACAAAAAAGGTGAATATGGCGCCTATGCTATACAAAAGGGGTTTTCATTTGCGGTTTGCAATACAGAAAAGCAAGATTTGCTGATAAAAGGAAAAAGCGCGTATTAATTTGATTGTCAGTTATTACCAACTATTATTTATAACCTTTTTAACTGTTAGCTGTTGCTACCTCATGATGATCCCGCAATGAGTAATGAACTAAAAATGAGCCGTTCCGTTTTACTTGAAATTTGTGCAAACTCCGTAACCTCGGCAATAGCTGCGCAAGAAGGCGGTGCCATGCGTGTCGAACTTTGTGATAATTTGAATGAAGGCGGAACAACCCCTTCTTATGGGGCTATATTACAAGCCCGCAAACTCCTGAACATTAAGTTGTATGTATTGATAAGGCCACGCGGCGGTGATTTTTTATATACTGACCTGGAATATGAAATTATGCTCGCGGATGCAAAATTTTGCCTTGAAGCCGGCTGCGACGGTATTGTGACCGGAATTTTGAACGCCGATGGAACGGTTGATAAAAAGCGTTCTTCAACATTCATACAATTGGCTAAACAATATAAAATGGGCACTACCTTTCACCGGGCCTTTGACAGGTGCAATGACCAGTTTAAGGCGATGGAAGATATTATTGAAATGGGTTTTGAGAGGATATTAACATCAGGCGATAAAAGTACAGCTATTGAAGGCGCACGCAGAATTGCCGAACTAAACCAAGCGGCAGACGGACATATCCTTCTTATGCCCGGCGGCGGCATTAACGAGAGCAATGTGGGTGATATTATTGCATTCACAGGCGTTACAGAAGTGCATTCATCGGCACGCATTCGTGTACCAAGCTCAATGATCTATAAAAACGACCGCATTATTATGAGCAATAATACTGATGATGAATACAGTATTGATGTTACAGGCGTACAACGCGTAAAAGACATCCTCAAAAACGCAATCGGGCATACGGAAGCCTGTAGTTAATATACTTTATACGCATTTTGCACTAATCTTTTTATAAAATTTCTCATTCAGCTAAAATTTTAACATATTTAAGGGTTAAAATTCCCATCATGAAGAAATTTTTACTTCCCGTTATTATTATTTGCACCATTTTAAGTGCTTCGGCTCAAAAAGATTCAAAAAAACCTTTAGATCATTCCGTATATGATGGCTGGCAAAGTGTTACCGGCGAACGTATCACCAATGATGGCAAATGGATATTATATGTGGTTAAGCCGCAAGCCAGCGATGCGGACTTAGTTATAACCAATGCCACTAACAGCAGTAAATTTCATATTTCACGTGCAGATACGGCCCGTTTTACTTACGACTCCAAGTATGCAATTTCATTAATCAGGCCATTTTATAAAGATACACGCGAGGCCAAAATTAAAAAGAAGAAACCGGCTGATTTCCCAAAGGATACTTTAGGTATAGTTACCTTAGGTACAAACGCGGTTGAAAAAGTTCCTGCCGTGCGCTCGTTCAAAATAGCCGAAAAAGCACCTGTACTGGCTTATTTAATCCCTGCCGATAGCAGCCGTAAACCCGGAGCGGACACTACCAAAAAAGTTAATACTCCTGCCCCTGCTGCCGAGCTTACTTTAAGGCAATTGGTAAA
>DASWOZ010000261.1:0-17512 GCA_036398535.1 Mucilaginibacter sp.
CTCGTAAAGCAGCCGGTTCTCTTTTTCAAGGTAATTGACCAACTGACCGCTGCTGCCTTTGTTATTGCCGGTTTCGCTTTTACTGATATTAATGTGCATGTTTTCTCTTTTCACGTTAGAGGTTCTTCATCTGTTGCCTGACGTTTTCGATCAGGCTGTCCTTATCCACTTGTTTGGTCATCATTCCCATAGCCTCCCGGTGCTGGATATAGAAATTCAATATGTCCAGGCATTTCCGTTTAACGGTGTCTTTTGTATACTGTGCCGCTTCAACATGCTTCATCGAGGTCTGAACGCTGTTTAGCATGGTTTGCTGCTTGGCGTAAGCTTCCTTTTGGTCTTTGTTGTGGCCAATGATATGTTTGTTAAAATAGTTAACGATCTGCTCCTGTGAGTTATTGATCCTGTCGGTAGAAGTAATCAACGGCATTAATAAATTATCTTCTATAACCTTAATAAAGGCAATGACCCTGTCGGTTCTTTTGACCAGTTCCTTTTTTAACAATTCATCGTTCAGGTCGCGCGGGTCTTTCTTGCTCTTATAGAAATAATCTACCATTGCAATAAAAAATTCGATCTTCGTTAGGCCGCATTTTTCGGCCATTTTTTGCAGCTTGCTATCGGCTGTGATCGGAAACCTGATGGTTTTAATATTTTGGTCTGTCTGTTTATCCATGAGATTCTAAAATTCATTAATTAGCTGTTAAACAATAGTTTGTAAATACGGTATACCGCTAAGTATACTAAAAATGGCCTTTAAAGCTATTTGCAGGGGGTAAAGTATACTGACGGTATACTGAAAACAGCCCTGGCCCCGCAGGGCGAGCGGAAGAGTCAGGTGTAACCTGACTCCCGCTCGCTCCAAACGCTTTCGCGGAAGAACATGAGATATCCAGATAGGCTGATCCATAGATCGGCCGATATATAGATATACCCTTTCATCATGATTTTAAGTTTTGCCAGTCGGCCGGCCAGCAAACCTGGCTGCCGAGCTTGGATGATAAGAAGGTTGGTAGCTGATATAGCCATACGCATCCAGTTCTTTGATGCACTTATGGTATGTAGCTATCGATGCAATCTTACTGTAAGCCATGAGTTCTTTGCGGATCACCGCAAAAGGACTGTTAAAGTCGCTACGCTGCCAATGGACGAAGAGCCCCATAAACAGGCTGACATGTGTTGCATTTAGCCATTCGTCCTTACTTAAGCAACGCAACAGTTTTGTGTAACCGGCAAGCGTTGCTATTGAAATAGCCGCACTCATTTAACACCTCCTTCCAACAGCTTGTTGATGTCCTCCAGCTTATAGTAGATAATGCTGCCTATGCGGGTAAAGCTAAGTGTACCATTGATGCGCAGGTTCTGTAAAGTACCGGGTGATATTTTCAGCAACCTCCTGACTTCATTGCTTTTCAGCCATTTCTTTGACGCGCCCTGCCCATCGAGTTGCACAAGCTTTTTGATCTCTGTTAAAAGCTTGCTTTCAAACTCTTTTAAATCTTCCTTAGTGATGATCTCTAAATTCATTCTGCCCTCCGTGTTTTGGATTAATAATAAACCGGTTCGCGGGAACGATCATTTGGATTCCCTTGAACGCAATGGTTCAAAGGTCGAGGGCAAAAGGGCGAAATAAATGACCAATGGTGGCGTTTGGTCAGATTTGGAGGGTGATACGCTATTACCTGTCTTTAGGAATTATTTTGAAAAGCTTGTCTTGTTCAGCGATATTAATATACTTGGCTGTTTTATCGTCTTTATTAGCTGGGAAGTAGTTATGAGCAGTGTCGATAGAGATATCCTTATCGCCGTGTTTAAAGTACTTAGCGATCATTTTATACCAGGGACTTTGACCTTGAGAGCGGGCCAATTTATTATTATTAGGCAGTTTCAAATCCTGTATCTGGTGTACAACATCCATAAAAGCAGCGATGCCGCCTTTGCTCAGCACGATCTTCTCGCTTGAATCATATTTGGTCGCTTCTTTCAATTGTGCTTCCAGCATTTTGATCTTGGTATTCAACCTGTCGATTTCCCGGTCTTTTTCTGCTACCACTGATTCAATAGGCTCAAGCCTATGCCAGCGGTCAATGGTTTTCAGTAAAGCTAAGAATGCTTCCAGTTTCCTGACGCTTGCTATGTGATTGGGATAGCTGGATGAAAACGGATCTTTCTTTTTATAATGATCGATGCGGTTAATGACAATATCCGTCACATAGTTAAAATACTGTTCATCTTGATCAGGATGGCTTTCTGAAAAGTAATTAAAGTGGAAGTAGTAATATGGGCCATACTCTTCTTCTTCCAAATCGTAAAGCTTTTTTAGAAAGAAGTTGTCGGCCAGACCTTTGTTTTGAATGATGGCGTTCCGATCTCGAAACGGTGGGGCGAGAAGTCGAATGGATCGCGGAATTTGAAGTAATTTCCTTGCATTAAATTAGTGCTGCATTTAATGTTTTTAATTCATATTTCTATTATTCATATTGTCGCATTAAACTTCATAAAAATGCTAACGACGTTGAAAGCATTGATATTGATAATGTCTACCATCTACTATTAATATATCTACTAGGGTTTGAATACGACACAACTCTGGCAGGGACACCAACCGCAGTTGCATTGTCAGGAATATCTTTTACAACAACAGCGCCAGCACCTATAGTAACGTTATTGCCTATTTTAACATCTTCAACTATACAAACCGACGGGCCTATATACACATTATTGCCAATAATAGCTGCCTGACTATGATTTGAACCAATAGTGGTAAATTGGCTTAGGTTACAATTATTTCCAATCACCGCAGTAGGGTTAATCACTAAGCCTATTCCGTGGCCGATGTATAAGCCATATCCTATCGAAGTTGTACGTGGGATATCTATTCCATACTTAATCGTATATCGTTTATGCATTAATATGGCCAATAACTGAAACGGGTTTTTTTGAGAGCTTAGCCTTAACCATGTCAAATATCTAAGGCAATGGTTACGGGGTATAAGCAGTATGAGTAATATACTGGAAAAATTTGCTTTAAGATCATACCTTCGATAGTCGCTTTGTATGTATTGGTAAATGTTTTTTAAGTTGCTGCTCATCTATTACTGATTAGGCAAATATATATCATTACTTTGTAAATATATTGTATGTAATGTGTCAACTGCTTTGCAGAATATAAACGCTTCGTGTCGGCATATATAGTAGTAGAGTATTGCAGATCGCCACTCTGCAGGACGGTCTAATAGTAATATTCGTTAAGCACACTTGAAATTAATTATGGCCAATGAATATATATTATTTAAGTTTTTTATATTCGCAGCTTAAATATTGCAAAAATAAATTAGATGGCACCGATAGATAACTTAAATATCTTAGGTTTTTTAAAGCTTTTTATCCGAGACCGTCGACCCCCTTTAATATTACAATTTATCTTTTTAAATATAAGTTGGTTAACAATTTCAGGCAAAATTTACAGTTAAGCAATTAATGTTTGCAATTAGTACAAGTCATATAAATGCCGATTTTGGAGAACATGAAAGAAAAAAGCGTCAAAACAGATGCCGTTTCTGAACAAAGTACTTCTAAGGAAATGACTTTCCTGGAATTCATACTACGAGTAAAAAATATAATACGATATATTACATCTAACTGGAAAATTATTGTATTAATGTTTATTGCCGGGGCTGTGGCCGGTGGTTTGTATGCATTTTATAAGCCCACTACTTATGCGGCTGCAACTACATTCGTTTTAGAAGATGCCAATCCGGGCGGTGGTATAAGCCAATATGCCGGTATTGCGTCAATGATAGGTGTTGATGTTGGCGGTGCGTCCAATGGTATTTTTCAGGGAGATAATATTATCGAGTTGTATAAATCGCGCAATATGATCCAAAGGGCGCTGTTAAGTGAAATAGACAACTACGGAAAGAAAGAACTTTTAGTGGACGAATACCTATCAATAACAAAATTCAGGGAACATCAAACCCGGAAGGAATTAAAAGATATCAATTTCAGATCTGAACCTTTTGTAAGGCTGCAGGATAGCGTACTTGGCACTGTAGTGCAGGATATAAAAACCAGCTACCTTGCGGTGAGCAAGCTTGATAAGAAACTCAGTATCATACAAGTTATGGTTAGTTCTCCCGACGAGACATTTGCAAAAATGTTTTGCGATCAGATCGTTAAAACCGTAAATGATTTTTATGTTCAAACCAAAACAAAAAAATCACTGGAAAACCTTTCGGTGATCCAGCATCAGACAGATTCTGTAAAAAACGTACTTAACGGCGTTTTATATCAATCGGTAGCAGTCGCAGATGCAACCCCAAATTTAAATCCAATGCGTTTGGTATTACGTTTGCCGGTACAAAAATCGCAGTTTAATGCCGAGGCAAATAAAGCTATTTTAACTCAACTGGTTCAAAATCTCGAACTTGCCAAAATTACCCTGAGAAAAGAAACACCTTTGATACAGGTAATAGATCAACCGATACTACCGTTGCCCAAAGAGAAATTGGGAAGATTAAGAACGGGTGCCGCAGGCGGCGCATTAGCATTATTTATCACTGTTTTTGTCTTGCTAATAAAATGGTTGTTTAATAATTTAGTTTCTTAAATATGGCTGTCAAGTTTACATTAAAGGTAGCTGAGATCAGAAAGGAAACAGAAGATACTTTTACTTTTTGCTTTAAGCAACCTAGTCTAAAAAAAGTTAAATACCGCCCTGGCCAATATCTTACTTTGGTATTCAGGATAAACGGGCGGAGATATATCAGGCCTTATTCTTTTTCATCTGCTCCGGAAGTTGACGCTACTTTAAATCTCACCATAAAAAGAATGTACGGCGGTATGGTTTCTAACCATATAATTGACAAGGTAAAGGTTGATGATCTGGTAGAGATGTTTGAGCCGATGGGAAATTTTACACTGCCCGATACAAACAAGGTTTTGGATAAACGACTTGTACTTTGGGGCAGCGGGAGCGGTATCACACCGCTTTTTTCAATTGCAAAATCTGCGCTTAATAAAGGGATAGCTTCTCACATTACACTGGTATATGGTAACAGAAGCAAAGAAACCACGATATTTTTTAATGAGTTAGCATCGATGCAGTCGGCATTTCCTGGCAAATTTGCCGTTTGGCATTTTTATACCAGGTCTACATTTGATTTTTCGAGCCCCTATCTTGTTGAGGGCCGTATAGCTCCCGAAAGGGTTCTGGAAGTATTAAAAGAAGAGGGTGATATTAGTAACACGTTTCATTTTATTTGCGGTCCAGAAGGACTGAAACGATCTGTGAAAAAAGCATTATCTGATCTTAATATAGGTCAGGATAAAATCTTCAGCGAAGATTTTGAGGTGGTTAAAGACCCTAAAGATTTTGAGGGTATTGAAACCCGCGATGTTAAACTGGTGGTTGATGGCGTTGAAAGCTTTGTAGAAGTGGTTAAAGGCAAAAGCATACTTGAAGCAGGGCTTGATGCCATGCTTGAATTGAATTACTCTTGCCAAACTGGCGATTGTATGTTATGTAAGGGCTATTTAGCCGAGGGAGATGTGAAAACCATAGGTGTAAAAAAAACTATTGAGATGGAACAACGTTATTGTTTAATGTGTTGTAGCTATCCTTTAACTGATAACGTAAGTATAGAAATTAAATAGTATTTTATAAATGAAAGTTGTATTACTTGCCGGTGGCCTGGGCACTCGCTTATCTGAAGAAACAGTTGTTAAACCGAAGCCAATGGTTGAGATAGGCGGAATGCCTATCCTATGGCATATTATGAAAGTTTACTCAACCTATGGGTTTAACGATTTTATAATCTGTCTTGGGTATAAAGGCTACGTGATCAAAGAATATTTTGCTAATTATTACTTACATAAATCTGATGTAATGCTTGATTTGAAAAATAACTCTATGGAGATACTTGATTCTAATGCAGAACCGTGGAAAATAGCTTTGGTGGACACTGGCGACCTGTCCATGACAGGGGGGCGTATTAAACGAATTGAGCGTTATGTAAATAATGAGACTTTTATGCTTACCTATGGCGATGGTGTTGGTAACATCGACATAAAAGCCCTATATGAATATCATAAATCCCACGGCAAATTATGCACCGTAACTTCTGTACAACCATCCGGCAGATTTGGCGCGCTTGACCTCGACCAGGACATGAGAGTACGTTCTTTCCTTGAAAAACCCAAAGGAGACGGTTCTTGGATAAATGGTGGCTACATGGTTTGTGAACCTGGGGTTTTTGATTACATAACAGAAGGTGATAATACTGTTTGGGAACAAAACCCAATGGAAAAAATGGCAGCTGATGGTCAAATGTACGCCTACAAACATCACGATTTTTGGAGACCAATGGATACTTTAAAAGATAAACATGATTTGAATGAAATGTGGCAATTAGATAAAGCTCCCTGGAAACTATGGTAAATTTATTTGATCAACTTAAGAATACATATCAGGGGCAAAAGGTTTTTTTAAGCGGTCACACCGGCTTTAAGGGCGCATGGCTATTAAAACTGCTTACTATGTTAGGTGCCAATGTTAAAGGTTACGCACTGGCGCCGCAAACTGCTAATGATCTTTATAACCTTATCGAAGGTAATTCCATATGCGACTCAGTTATTGCTGATCTGAGAGATGTTAAATGCCTACACAGAGCAATAGGCGATTTTCAGCCCGATTATATATTTCATCTAGCTGCCCAACCCCTGGTTCGGCTTTCATACGAGATACCGGCCGAAACTTTTGAGGTTAACGCTATTGGTACTGCTTATTTATTAGATGCGGTGCGGCAGTTAAATAAACCCTGCAGCGTAGTGCTTATAACTACCGATAAGGTTTACCAAAATAAAGAGTGGGTTTACCCTTATCGTGAAAATGACAGGTTAGGTGGGTATGATCCTTACAGCGCCAGTAAGGCCTGTGCCGAACTTGTAATAGATTCTTACCGGAACAGTTTTTTTAACATTGCACAATATGATATACACAAAAAAGGTGTCGCAGTAGCTCGAGCAGGTAATGTAATTGGTGGCGGAGATTGGTCTAAGGACAGATTGATACCGGATATAGCGCGGGCATTAGGTAAACAAGAAAAAATAATGGTGCGCAACCCAATGTCTGTGCGCCCCTGGCAGCATGTGCTCGAGCCATTGGCAGGCTACCTGTTATTAGGTACTAAACTCATATATGACCCAATTGAATATGCGCAAGCTTACAATTTTGGCCCTCATGCTGAAGATGCTTTACCAGTGAAACAAATGGTTGAGTTAGCTATTGCGTCCTGGACTAATGGCAGCTATGAGATTATGAAACTGGAAAATCAACCGCATGAAGCTGGTTTGCTAAAGTTGGATATCAGTAAGGCTGTAAATAAATTAAAGTGGTATCCAAAATTTAATGCAAAGAATGCTATCGAGTTTACAATAGCTTGGTACAAGCAATTTTATGATAATGAAAACGATATTGTGAAGTTTACCGAAAACCAAATCAAATCATTTTTCAACAATAATTATTAAGAACTGTTAATGTATCGTTTGAAAGAAGACTTAGACCATATTTTGGTAAACATAAGGCCGATATGGGCCAATGTTAAATCTCAAACTTTTTTTTTGACTGGCGGAACAGGTTTTTTTGGTAAATGGTTTTTGCTTAGTTTTCATCATATTAATACTTGCCTTAATCTCAATAATAAATTATTAGTATTAAGTAGAAATCCGCAAGCATTTTTAAATAAATATCCCCAGTTTAAAAATTTAAATAACATAGAGTTTGTAGCAGGCGATGTACGTAACTTCGAGTTTCCAGAAAATTCTATTGATTATATCATTCATGCTGCAACCGAGGCAAGTGTTGCACTTAATTTAGATGAGCCGCTTTTGATGTATAATACCATTGTTGATGGTACTAAAAGAGTACTGGAACTGGCCAAAGAAAAAAAGGTAAACGCTGTTTTACATACAAGTTCTGGCGCTGTATATGGCATTCAGCCATCCGAAATAACGCATATTTCTGAAGATTTTAATGGTTGTCCAGCTGTGTACGCTGCTAACGCTGCGTATGGCGAAGGAAAGCGGGTATCAGAGATGCTCGCAGCAATGTTTGAAAGAAAGTTTGGAATTAAGTCAAAAATAGCCCGTTGTTATGCATTTATAGGCCCATACTTACCGCTTGACGGTGCTTTTGCTGCAGGCAATTTTATAAATGATGTTTTGCAGAATAAGGATATTTTTATCAATAGCGATGGTACAGCTTACCGGTCTTACTTATATGTTACAGATTTAATGATTTGGCTTTGGACAATTCTTTTTAATGGAGAATCATCGCGGGCTTATAACGTAGGTTCTGAAGAGGATTTGTCTATTGGGCAGCTTGCTAAGTTAGTAAGTAGTTATAACACTAAATGTGGAGTGAAATTAGCCATTGAAAACCCTGTTAATTTAAATCCTCATAGATATGTACCGTCAACTCAGAGGGCGCAAAGTGAACTTGGTTTATCAGCTTTAATACCATTGCGTACCGCTGTGGAACGTACAATCGCTTTTTATAAAACAAATTAAAACAGATATGGAAACACACGGAGTTTGGCGTATTATTCCATCAATGCCTGTAACAGAAATGATAGGGCAAAGTGGATTTGATTTTCAGATACTTGATTGCGAACATGGAACCTATGATTTTCAGACATTGATGCAAGATGTTACTGTCTGTCATGCTCAAAATTGTTTAGCATATGTTAGAGTAAGCGGACTAAATAAAGTGGAGGTTCAGCGTTGCCTGGATTTGGGCGCCGATGGTGTAGTCTTTCCTCAATTAAATGGTTTTGAAGACTTTAAGATGGCTACTAAGATGGTGCAATACGGGCCATCGGGGATACGGGGGTTTAATCCGTTTGTTGCAGCCGGAAGTTATGGTTTTAACAAAACCCACGAAAAAAAAATTGACTGTATTGCAATTATTGAGACATTGCACGCTATTAAAGAACTCGATAAAATATTAAAGCTTGACAAGTTAAGCATGATTTATATCGGTGCTTATGATTTGTCTACAGTGCTGGGCTGTATAGGAATAATGGATTCGCCAAAATTGATTGAAGTGATAGAAGGGATTATAACTAAATGTGTAAATGCATCGAAGCCAGTAAGTATAATGGTTAATAGTCCTGAAATGTATAAAAACTATAAAGAAAAAGGGGTAGTTAGTTTTGTTCATACAGTTGATAGTTTTGTAGTTAAACAATCTTTTGTAAATATTTTAGATGCGTTAAAAAATTAAGCTGATGGCAAAAATGATTAGAGTTTCGGATTTGGTAGTAAAGTTTTTTGAAGAAAAAAATATCGGTCACGTATTTCTTCTTTCAGGCGGCATGATGATGAATCTCCTGGATTCAATCAGCAGGTCAGAAAAAATTAAATATGTGTGTAATCATCACGAACAAGCTTGTGCAATTGCAGCGGAGGCTTATGCTAGGACAAAAAATGACGTTGGCTTATGTTATGCAACCAGCGGGCCTGGTGCTACAAATACAATTACAGGTATAGCAGGCGCGTGGTTAGACTCAGTACCGGTTATCTTTTTAACCGGGCAAAGCCGTACAACATTAACCGTACGAGGTACCGGGGCTACCAACTTGCGCATGTTGGGTAACTTTGAAGTTGATATTGTTTCAATTGTAGAATCAATTACTAAATATGCCCATTTTGTTGATAACGCTGAAGATGTTTTATATCACTTAGAGAAAGCCTATTATACCGCTACAGAGGGTCGTCCAGGCCCGGTGTTATTAGATATGCCCTTAGATATACAAGGTACTTTAGTTGACGAAGAAATAATAAGACATTTTGAAATGCCCATATCTGAAATTTATGATAACGATTTTACAGATGTTTTAAATGATCTTGCTAATGCCCAAAAGCCTCTTTTAATTGCTGGGCAAGGTATTAGAGCGGCTAATCAGGTTGAGCATATTAGATCGTTGATTCATCAATTGCAAATACCTGTTGTTACTACTCAGTTAGCTAACGACGTTTTGCCCTATGATGATGAATTATATGTTGGAAAAGTAGGTTTGCGGGGAGATAGAGCTGGTAATTTTGCAGTGCAAAATGCCGATCTAATTATAACTTTAGGCAGCAGTTTACATATTACAACAACTGGTTACGAACTTGATGATTTTGCTTCGCAAGCAAAAAAAATAGTCATTGATATCGATACAGCGGTATTGAAAAAAAATGAAATTATAAGCCAGGTGCAAATTAAATGCGACGTTGCAACTGCTATAAAGGCATTATCATCGGCTGAAAAATTAAATACGGGGAATTGGTTACAGACTGTTAATTGTTGGAAAACTTTATTTCCAATAATCAACGAACCACATCAGCGTAATAAAGACGAAATTAATACTTACCATCTAGTGCACAAGCTTAGTAAACATTTAAGCAAAGATGAAGTTATAATAACAGATGCCGGATCATTATATTACATTACAGGGCAGGCATTTTTGACAAAAAATGATCAGAGAGTAATTGTATCCGGTGCTTTAGGCGCTATGGGATATTCTTTGCCAGCTGCTATCGGTGCTGCTTTTGCAGCACCCGGAAAGGATATTATTTGTATAACCGGTGACGGTTCAATGCAGCTAAACGTACAAGAACTGCAAACCATATTTAATTATCAATTAAATTGCAAAATAATAATAATCAACAATAAGGGTTACGCTTCAATCAGAAACAGTCAGGTTGCGTTTACCGGTGGTCATATCGCCGCCGCAAGCGAAAGCACAGGTGTTACTTTTCCTAATTGGGAAAAATTAGCACAAGCAAATTCGCTACCTTATTTTTACGAAGATAAGTTTAGTGAATTAGATAGTTTATTTGATAAAATACTCGCAAAAAAAGGCCCGATGGTTGTTGAGATCGTTGTGCCCGAAAATGTAACGATGATACCGGCCGTTACATCAGTTAGATTGAGTAATGGTAGCTTTAAATCTAACAAACTGGATGAAATGTCGCCAGAACTATCGCCGGAGCAATTAAAGCAAGCAGGAGTAGTTATTAATTCGTAACAATGAAAAAATTAAAAGTTGCCATATTAGGCAGTGGAAATATTGGAACCGATTTGCTCATTAAAGTTCAACGATCAGAATATCTGGAATGTGTGCTTTTTATCGGGCGCAATTTATCATCGCCAGGCATGGCAAAAGCTATTGCTATGGGGGTAAAGGTTTCTGACGAAAGTATACAAGCCATTGAAAAAAATCCAGACGCTGTGGATTTGGTTTTTGATGCAACATCAGCCAGGGATGCTAAACATCATTGGGACGTTTTAGAAAAATTAGGAAAGATTGTAATAGATATGACGCCTGCCAAGTTAGGAGGGCTATGTATCCCTGCAGTAAATTTGGATGAAGCAGTGCTACAAAGCAATGTTAATATGATTACATGTGGTGGCCAGGCATCAATACCTATGGCTTATGTAATTGGCAAAACACAAAAAAACGTTAAGTATATTGAAGTGGTATCCAGTATTGCTTCGCGTAGTGCAGGACCTGCAACACGACTTAACTTAGATGAATATGTTGATACTACAGAAATGGGTTTAAAACTTTTTTCAAACGCAGAAAGAACTAAAGCTATTTTAAATCTTAACCCCGCAGACCCTTGTATTGACATGCAAACCACTATCTTTGCTCAGGTTGAGAACCCGGATATGAACGCATTGCAAAAAGAAACCGATATCATGATTGATGCTATAAGTAAGTACGTACCTGGCTACAGTTTATTAGTGCCCCCTATTTATGAAAATGGCCGTATTGTGATTATGGTAAAGACACAAGGTCTTGGAGATTATCTGCCTAAATATGCAGGTAATTTGGATATAATTAATTGTGCAGCAATAGCTGTTGCTGAACAATATTCAAAAGTTCGCAATAAGGTTAATTAATGTATGAAATCATGAAACATATATTAATAAGCGATCCTACCCTGCGCGATGGTAGTCATGCAGTAGCACATCAAATTAGTGCCGCTCAAATTGCAGCTTACGCTGCAGCAGCAGATAAGGCTGGTGTACCTATTGTCGAAGTAGGACACGGTAATGGTTTAGGTGCGTCTTCTATGCAAGTTGGTTTAAGTTTGGAAGACGACGTAATCATGCTGGAAACCGCTCGAAAGAATTTAAGTAAAAGTAAATTAGGTATACATGTTATTCCGGGTTTTGCCACTATCAAGCGAGATTTAATAAGGGCATTAGATATTGGTGTTGATGTGGTGCGTGTGGCCTCTCACTGTACCGAAGCTGACATAACTCAAAGACATTTAGGCTTTGTGCGTGAACGCGGTAAAGAAGCCTACGGAGTGCTTATGATGAGCCACATGGCCCCTGCCTCGGTTTTAGTAGAAGAGGCACAAAAAATGGAGCTATACGGCGCCGAAGGCATTATCATTATGGATTCTGCAGGTGCATATTTGCCATCAGATGTTATTGAAAAGATAACGGCGTTAGTTGATGCCTTGAAAGTGCCGGTAGGTTTCCATGCGCACAACAATCTAGGTATGGCTACTGCCAATTCGGTGGCGGCTATTGAATCTGGTGCAAAAATATTAGACGGAACCGCCAGAGGCTTTGGTGCCGGAGCTGGAAACGCTCAGTTAGAAGTATTAGTAGCAGTGCTTGACCGTATGGGTTATTTTACAGGGATTGATTTTTACAAAATGCTCGACGCATCGGACATTGCCGAAAAGGAATTAATACCTGCTATTCCTGTCATCAGGTCGGAAAGTATAGTTAGTGGATTATCTGGCGTGTTTTCAGGTTTTTCAAAGCATGTATCCAGGATATCAAAAGAATATCAGGTAGATCCACGCGATGTTTGGACTGAACTGGGCAAGCGAAAGGTAGTTGGTGGCCAGGAAGATATTATTATTGAAGTTGTTATGGATTTAGTTAGAAGAAAGAAATAATGATTGATGCGTCACACAACTTGATAAGGCAGGATTGCCAAAATTCTTGCGCAAACCCCGAGGTGTTTTCTGTTTTAAAAAACCAGACTATATTAGTAACAGGAGGCACAGGTTTTATGGGTAAATGGTTAACAGAAATGGTTGCCTACATTAACGAAACTCAGCATTACAACATTAGATTGTATCTACTTGGGCGTGATTTACAGCGATTTAAAGAAGAAGTACCTCATCTAGCTGCTAAAACATTTGTGCGCCTTATAGAACAAGATGTGAAAAATGTGCACGATTTGCCGCAGGATATCAACTACATATTTCATGCTGCCGGATCTCCGGATAACCGCGAGCATGTATCGCAACCCTTAAGGACCGTGGAAACCTTTTATAAAGGTACTCAGGCCGTACTTGATGCTGCTTCACATTTGCCGGATCTAAAAAAGTTTATTCACATAAGTTCTCATCAGGTTTATGGAACAAATGAGTTAGGAACTGAAATGAGCGAAACCTTTGCTGGCAAGGTTGACCTTGCAGGTATAAACAGTATTTATGCTGAATCGAAAAGGGTAAGTGAAACGCTTTGCGCGATATATCGTAACCAATTCAAGTTGCCAATTGTCATTTTAAGACCTTTTGCATTTGTAGGCCCATATCATAATCTTGAAAAACCATGGGCTGTCAATAATTTCATAAGGGATGGTATTTTAGGTGGTCCTATCAGGATTATAGGGAATGGCTTAACGTTAAGAAGTTACTTATATGCTAGTGATATGGCTTACTGGATGCTGAAAACCTTAGTTAATGGCCAAATTGGAGAAAAATATAATTTAGGCAGTAAACATTCCATATCGCTAAATGATCTAGCGGCAAAAATAAAGTTATTGCTTAACAGTGATAGTGATATCGAAATATTATCAAAGTCATCAAAAGAAAATTACACCAACTTTTCTATTATGGTGCCAGATACAACTAGAATTATGCGTCACCTCGGTGTTAAAGAGATGGTGACAATTGACGAAGCATTGACCAAAACTATATTTTGGAACCAATTAAATAGGACCTAACAAATATTTGTTCATGAGTTTTAAAAATATAATCGATCCGAAAATAGAAAAAAGCCTTCGGGAAATCGCAAAGCAAAAAACAACACAAATCATCACTGCTGGTAAAAACTATATCCCTGTAACTGGGAAGGTTTTAGATGAGGAAGATGTGATGCTGGGCATTGACGCAACATTAGATGCCTGGCTTACTGCTGGCAGGTTTGCTAACCAGTTTGAAACCGAATTTGCCAGATATTTCAATGTGCCCAAAGCTCTGTTGGTAAACTCTGGCTCTTCTGCCAATTTGGTGGCATTTTATGCACTTACCTCACCTAAACTGGGCGAAAGGCAAGTTAAACCTGGCGATGAGGTTATTACTGTTGCTGCAGGCTTTCCTACCACCGTTAATCCTATGGTACAGTATGGCTGTATTCCGGTGTTTGTTGACGTGGATATAGCAACGCATAACGTACAAGCAGATCAGATAGAGGCTGCTGTATCACCAAAAACCAAAGCCATTATGATTGCGCATTCGTTGGGTAACCCATTTGACTTAGATGAGGTTATGCGTGTTGCAAAAAAATATAACTTATGGGTAGTAGAAGATGACTGCGACTCTTTAGGTGCCACCTACCGCGATAAAAAAACTGGTACTTATGGTGATATAGCAACCTTTTCTTTCTACCCGGCCCATCACATTACCATGGGCGAAGGAGGGGCTGTAATTATCAATAATCCAGAACTTGCCAAAGTTGCTGAAAGTTTCCGTGATTGGGGACGTGATTGCTATTGCGAGCCGGGTAAAGATAATACTTGTGGTTGCCGTTTTTCGCAACAGTTGGGTAGTTTACCATATGGTTACGATCATAAGTATACTTACTCTCATATCGGGTTTAACTTAAAAGTAACTGACATGCAAGCTGCCTTTGGAGTATCCCAGCTAAAAAAAGTTGATCACTTTGTACAGCGCCGCCGCGAAAATTTTAAAGCGTTATATGAGCGAATGAAAGAATTTGAAGAAATTTTTATTTTGCCCGAGCCAACTCCTAACAGTGATCCATCATGGTTCGGTTTCCTATTAACTTTAAGAGAAGGAGATGCAGCAGATAGACACATGCTGGTACAACATCTCGAAGAAAACAAAATAGGTACACGCTTATTATTTGCAGGCAATTTACTCAGACAACCTGCATACGCAGACGTTAAATACAGACAGGTTGGGAATCTTGAAAATACAGATATCATTATGAACAGATCATTTTGGTTGGGTGTTTGGCCAGGTTTGAACGAAAACCATTATGACTATATTCGGGATGTTATTTATGCGTATATAAACGGCTAATAATGATAGTCTTATTTCATAACATTTATGATGAGATAAATCAAAATAACACTCTGTTTGAAAGGGAAAATGTTGCCATAGGCGATAATTTACTAAAGCCTTTTAATCTAATTGCGGTTGAAGCATTAAAGCATGGTATTATGGTGGGCACTTACGCAAAAATTCGAGTTGAAGATGCTGATTTTTTTGTTTTTATTGATTACCCCAAAAAAGACGACCGTGTTTTTAAATATGCTACCGAGCATAAAAAGAAAATGTTTCTGATCTCGTATGAAAGCCCCATAATTTCAAAAGCAGCGCTTAAAACGGAGCTACATAGCCGTTTCTTAAAGGTATTTACCTGGTCGGATGCACTGGTTGCATCCGATCCTGAGCAATATGTTAAATTAAATTATCTCCACGATATCAAGGTAAATTTCAATGTTGAAAATAAGCGGCATAAAAACTTTATTATTATAGCCGGCAATAAAATCAATTCCGCCCCTAATGAACTGTATTCTTTAAGGTATAAATGCATAAAGTGGTTTCAGAAACACCATCCCGCCGCTCTGGACCTATATGGCTTCGGCTGGAATTTGAAGGCGTTTGATGATAATTTCTATATCGGTAAATTATTTAACCATTATAATGCCAAGTACCAATTTATAAAAGCCAAACTTTCGGTTTATAGAGGTTTGGTTGCGCGAAAATCTGACATTTTGAAGGATTATAATTTTTCTATATGCTTTGAGAATGTATACGGCCACGACGGGTATATCACCGAAAAAATATTTGATTGCTTATTGGCAGGCACAATTCCAATTTATAAAGGCGCCCCCAACATCAACAAGTACATACCTCAGGATTGTTTCCTGCAATTTGATGCCTTTGCAAGTATTGACGCAATGTATCATGAAGTAACCCAAATGCCAGAAGAACGTATTAGAGCTTACCGGGAAAATATAAAGTCCTTTTTATTGTCATCTAAAACCGAACCTTTTAGGGCTACCTATTTGGCAGATATACTTATCTCAAATATTCTAAAATATCAGTAATGATTTTGACTATCGGAATACCGGTTTATAACGGCGAAAAGTATATCGAAGAAACCATAACAAAAATTTTGATGGCTGATTTCGATTGGCAAAATGTAGAGGTCTTGGTTTCGGATAATAATTCGACTGATGGTAGTTGTACTGTAGTTGAAAAATACAGTAAAGTTAAACTCTACAAACACGCTAGTAATGTTGGATATGATGGTAATATCAACCGTATTTTTAATTATGCACAGGGCCGTTATGTATGGACTATTGGTGCCGATGATATTTTAACAACGAGCGACGTAGCAGAAATAAATAAAATTGTGGCTTCGGACACCACATACAGTGTGATTTATGTCGGGGAGCCCTTGCCTGGCAAAACAGGCGTAATGGCCATCGCAGAAGATTTTCTATATGCTTCAGATTTCAGGTCGGGTTTTGTTTCCAACAATATCATTAATAAACAATTATGGCTTAATTCGGAGGCCTCTGAATTTATAGGTTCGGGCTGGATCCATTATGGAATGGTTTTAAAGGTGCTCAAACAAGCTCCATCTTACATTATGAGCAAAATGTATGTAACGGAAATAGAAGAAACCAAACACAATAAATCGTGGATAAAAGGCGGTCAGGGGTTACTAGTAGGCTTAAATTTGGTTGAGATATTTGATCGAATGGAAATTTGGGGTTATAGCACACAAATGAAAAGAAGATGTAAGCTTGTAATTAAAGGATCTTATCCAAAAATTATCATATTTTCAAAGTGCATAGGTTTGCAGATAAACCTTGGCATTCTTAAAAGGTTTATACGATTATACAGCGAATTCGCCTCCTTTTGGCTAATTGATATGCCAATCCTTGTTACGCCTGGTTTTCTCTTTACAGCTCTCTTCTCTTTTTACAAAAAATTAAAACCAGATGCCTAAGTTAAAAGACTTTGTCACTAGTTATTTAAGTATAATTATTAGCATTATCACCAATTTTGTTTTATTACCGGTATACCTTAAATATTTTGGGGCAGATGATTACGGTGCATGGATAGTGATTAATACTTTTGTGCAGTACCTCGCCCTGGCTAACTTTGGTATCCCTACATCCTTAATGGTTACCGGTGCAAATCTTAAAAACAAGAGCCTTATAGGTAA
>DASWOZ010000262.1:0-7831 GCA_036398535.1 Mucilaginibacter sp.
TAGATAGTTTACTTGGCGATCTTTTCAGCAATCATACATCCATCAGGATCATGGAACATGCCGCAACACTTGACCTTGATCAATTTGAAGATTCTGTATTTTATGATAAGCTGGAACGTGCGCGGCAGCAAACAACAGGGCGCACCGTATTGCTGTCGCAGGTAATGAGCCAGGTACAGGATTTTATTACCATGACCTTCCTTGCAGCAGGATTAATGGCTTTTAATCCGTGGCTGATCATCTTGTTACTGATCGCTATTATACCGGCATTTTTAGGTGAATCATATTTTAATGACCGCAGCTACGCGCTTACCCGTGGCCAAACACCTGAACGGCGCGAGCTGGACTATCTGCGCTATTTAGGCGCCAGCGATGAAACGGCTAAAGAAGTTAAGATCTTTGATTTGTCGGGCTTTATTATAGATCGTTTCAGGCTGTTATCCAATCAATTTTATAAGGATAATCAACGGCTATCCATCAAACGATCTGTATGGGGAACCTTTTTTGCCATGTTGGGCAGCGTTGGCTATTATGCGGCTTATGCCGTTATTATCATTCGCACGGTTGATGGCAGCGTTACCATTGGTGAGCTGGCTTTCCTGGCAGGCTCATTCAGGCAATTGCGCAGTTTATTGGAAGGTATTTTAACCCGTTTTACCTCGGTTTCGCAAGGGGCCATTTACCTGCGCGACTTTTTTGATTTCTTTGAGATAGAACCTAAGATCAAACATGGCATTAATCCCTTACCATTCCCTAAAATTATTCAGCAAGGCTTTGTTTTTGAGGACGTAGGTTTCCGGTATACCAATTCTGAACGCTGGTCAAACCGGCATTTAAACTTCACCTTGCACCCCGGCGAAAAGCTGGCGTTGGTTGGCGAGAACGGCGCGGGTAAAACAACATTGATAAAATTACTTGCCAGGCTTTATGACCCTACCGAAGGAAGAATATTGCTGGATGGGATTGATCTGCGGGAATATGATCTCACTGATGTACGCCGGCATGTGGGCATTATTTTTCAGGATTATTTGCGTTATCAAATGTCGTTTGCTCAAAATATAGCTGTCGGCAATATTAGTAATCAATATAACAGGCCGCTTATTGAGGCATCTGCAAAGCAAAGCTTAGCCGATACGTTAGCAGCCAAATTACCCGGTGCCTACGATCAGCAATTGGGCAAACGCTTTGCTGATGGGGTTGAGCTATCGGGCGGCGAATGGCAAAAAGTGGCGCTTGCCCGCGCCTATATGCGTGATGCAGAACTATTGATACTGGACGAACCAACATCTGCTTTAGATGCCCGTGCCGAATATGAAGTGTTTCAACGTTTTGCTGAACTAACCAAAGGAAAAACCGCGGTATTAATATCTCACCGTTTTAGTACGGTACGCATGGCCGACCGCATTCTGGTTTTAGACAAAGGCGAACTAATTGAAATAGGCAGCCACGAAGAACTTTTGATAAAAGGCGGCCGTTATGCAGAATTATTTGAATTGCAGGGAATGGGATACCGTTAAGGTTATTATTCCGATAAACTGAAAAGACAGATAATTGTAAAAGCGCTGAAGGCTTTAGCCAAAACCGACTTAATCCAGTCCGCAAAATCTGATTATCTTTAACCCGCCAATATTTGTCGCTATTATATATATGGATCAAACACAAACCGCTTATACAAAATGGTTATACCTGTTTATCGGGATGGCGGTGGTTATCAACTTTAGCGGGCTGTTTGTTCCCATTATTGGCCCTGACGGCACACTGTATGCCAGCATCGCCAAAACCATGGCGCAACGCAATGATTATGTAAATCTGTTTGCTTTCGGTAATGACTGGCTGGATAAACCCCATTTCCCTTTTTGGATAGCCGCTTTTTCATTTAAGCTGTTTGGTTTTACCACCTGGGCCTATAAATTACCGGCTATTTTGTTTTTACTGCTGGGCGCCTATTATACTTACCTGTTTGCTAAAAAACTTTATAATAAACAAATTGCCTTATGGTCGGTATTAATTTTACTGACCTCGCAGCATATCCTGTTATCCAACAATGATGTACGTGCCGAACCTTATTTAACCGGGCTAATTATTGCCGCAGCTTACCATTTTTACAGATCATACAGCCCTGCCAGCTTTTGGCATTTAATAGCAGGATGCTTATTTACCGCATGCGCTATCATGACCAAAGGTATGTTTGCCCTGGTACCCATAGGCGGCGCTATTGTTGGTCATTTTATTATTACCCGGCAATGGAGGCAATTGTTTAATTGGCGCTGGCTGATAGCGGTTATATTAATACTGATTTTCATTCTTCCCGAAATTTATTGCCTCTACCAGCAGTTTGATCTGCATCCTGAAAAATTAATATTTGACCAGCACCATGTATCAGGTATCAAATTCTTTTTCTGGGACAGCCAGTTTGGGCGTTTTTTTAATACCGGGCCAATAAAGGGACATGGTGATCCTTCCTTTTTTGTGCATACTACTTTGTGGGCGTTTTTGCCATGGTCGTTGTTGTTGTTTGCAGCTATATACCAGTTTATAAAAAAAGGAGTTAAAAATGTACAAACTACCGAATGGTATTGCTTATCGGGCGCACTACTTACCTTTTTGTTGTTTTCTGCTTCAAAGTTTCAGTTGCCGCATTATTTAAATATCGTATTCCCTTTTTTCGCCATTATTACGGCGCAATATCTTTACCGGGTAAGATCCGAAAAAAGCGTTAATGCCATCCGCATTACCCAACTGGTGACTATTATACTAATGTTAGTTACCATAAGCACCCTACAATACTTTTTCCAGCCACAGGATTTCAATTGGTTAACCGGGCTGATACTGACACTATTATTTGTTGCCCTGCTATTTTTACCACAAACCATCACCAACCATACTATCCCTCAAATTATTTTCAGAACGTTGCTGGTTTCATTTATGGTGAACCTGTATCTCAACAAAGTTTTTTATACTTCGTTAATGCATTATCAGGCAGGCAGTGAAGCTGCGATGTGGATCAATAAAAACAATCCTGAAAAACTGCCTGTAGTTGAAATCAGCGACGAATATATGACGGCCATGCAGTTTTACAGCGCTCAAACACCTGTAAACCTAAATCCCGATGGTACGGGTCCCATTCCCAATGGACCGTTTTTACTATACGCCACAACTTCAATTGTTAATGACTTGAGTACCAAAGGCTGGCATATTAAACCGGTTAAAACTTTTCAACGCTATTGGGTTAGCAGGTTAAAACCTTCTTTTTTAAATAAAGCAACAAGAACCAAAGAGCTGACACCTGTACAAGTGGTTTTGGTGGATAAAAGGTGATCTGACCGGACGATTTAATCATCATGGCAATTTCAAAATCCTAAAAATGGCGTAGTCCTATGGTTCAGACAAATAATAAACTCTACTTTTGCCCCAATGGATACTTTACTAAAAAACAAATTCGACAGTATAATTTTTGATCTGGATGGCACCCTTTGGGATAGTACCGAAACCGTGGCCAAAGCCTGGCAAAAAGCAAAGGAAGAGGTTGATTACGTTCCTGATAATTTCACGCAGGAAATCATCCGTTCTATCACCGGCATGACTTATAAGGCCATTTTTGAGAAACTGATACCCTACCTTGATGAGCAAAAGCATAATGAATTTAAAACTTTATGCGCCAAATATGAATTAGAGATCCTGAATAATGAAGGCGGCGAGCTTTACGCTGAACTTGAAACCACGCTTAAATACCTGTCGGCAAAATATAAACTGTACATAGTGAGCAATTGCCAAAGCGGTTATATTGAAACATTTTTTAAAATAAGCGGGTTAGAAAATTATTTTAGAGGCCACCAATGCTATGGCACCAAAAACCAGCCCAAGAATGAAAATATTCTGGACATTATAAAAGATCATAACCTAACTGCACCTGTTTATGTGGGCGATACCATGGGCGATTATAGCGCAGCGACAAAAGCCAGCGTACCATTTATTTTTGCAGCTTATGGCTTTGGTGAAGTTAATGAAGACCAGATAGCTACCATACAGCAATTTAAAGAGCTGACAGATATATTGTAGCAAACTTTTGGCTGATACACTTTGTTAGCAATACGTTACTCACCCCGATATCATATTAGTTGTTAATAATACATACCTGTATGAAAATTACTAAATACCTGCACTCCTGCCTTGTTTTTGAACTGGATGGTTATAAATTACTATTCGATCCGGGGAATTTTACGTTTGCTGAAGGGCTGGTAAAGCCCGAAGATTTTGCTGATGTACAGGGAATGGTGATCACTCATATTCATCCGGATCATTATTATCCTGAAAACATTAAGAAAATACTGGCTATAAATGATATGCCTGTTTATACAACTGCCGAGGTAAATAAAGCCTTAGCAAAAGAGGATATAAAAAGCACAGCTTGGGGAGATAGTATACACTATATAGGCCCGTTTAAATTACAGGCTATATCTGTAATACATGAGCCTTTACTGGATAACCCAATCCCGCAGATGCTGGGATTTATCATTAACGATAAAGTGCTGCATCCGGTTGATTCGATGGAAGATGCTTTGCTTAAATACAATGGTATTGAGTTGTTAATATTAGTGGCGATGGCACCATTTGCCAATGAACTACGGATAGCCGGTTTCGCCGATAAAATACATCCACAACAAATACTGCCTGTACATGATGGCTATGCGAAAGATTTTTTTATTAAACAACGCTATGCAAATTATAGCAAACATTTTAAAAATCAAGGCATAATGTTTCATGAAATATACCAACCGGGCAACAGTATAAGTATTTAAAATCAACCGCCTCACCCGTAGTTGCAGGTTACATTGCCAATTGGTTGCAAAGTCATAACAACTGCAATATTATACCCCGTCAAGCTTATACATTATATAATCGCACTACCCAGATTTGTCAAGTCCGGGTAGTACCTTTTTGGTATGGTGTACACCATACACTAAATGTAATTTGAAGACTTTAAAAAGATGTGAATTTCAAATTCATTAATTGTTAATATCTTTAACATTACAATTATATGACCAAAAGTTTGCTTAGGTATTAATTTCACATACTTATTAGTCATTTTTTCACGATATTGTTGTTACAACGTTCTTATTGTTCTGTCTTTACCGGAATATATTATAATTTTGTGTCATAATAATTCCCATAATGCTCAACATAATCTCCAGACGCATACTTTTAGGTATTTTATGTATTCTTTTTTTAGTTCCGGTACAGGCACAGCAAAAATTACTTAGTTTAAAAGACGCTGAGCAAATGGCGTTGGCTAATTATGGTACCATAAAAGCAAAAGCAAACCAGCTTAACTCGTCAAAAGCATTTTTAAGTGAAACTAAAACAGAGTCGTTACCTGACTTAAGTGTTTCAGCTCAGCAAGATTATGGTACCGTAAACGGACAAAATGGCCCATTATATGGGTATCGTGGTTTATCAGTATCATCATCAGGCCCGGTATTGGGCCAGCAAAACTGGAACGCCGCCTTTGGCGCCCTGTATTTGACTAACGTAAACTGGGACTTCTTTTCATTTGGTAAAGCCAGAGAAAAAATTAAAGTACAAAACTCAGTAGTTACACGTGATGCCAGCGACCTTGAACAAGAAAAGTTTCAACATCAAATAAGAGTAGCAAGCACCTATTTAAATTTGTTAGCGGCACAGCAATTAAGCAAAGCACAACAAGATAATTTAGACCGCGCCGTTGACGTGCAAACAGTAGTTATAGCACGCGTAAAAAATGGTTTAAATCCCGGCGTTGACTCATCATTAGCAAATGCTGAAGTATCTAACGCTAAAATTGCCCTTACCAATGCACAGCAAACCGTACAGGATCAAAGCAATCAGTTAGCACAGTACTTAGGCATACCACCGCAAAATTTTGTGTTAGATAGCGTATTCATTAAAAAATCGCCGCCAACACCTGATCCGCAGCCAACATCAAATTTTGATAATCACCCGGAGCTGAATTACCTGAGGAACCGCATTGGTGTAAGTGATGAACAATCAAAATATCTAAAAACTTTTAGCTATCCTACCTTTAGCTTATTTGGGATATACCAGGGCCGTGGCTCCGGCTTTGAATCTCCATATGGTACTAATCAAGGCCCGTCATCATACACAACCAATTACGGTTATGGGGTTGATCCAACACGTTATAATTACTTGTTTGGCATAGGGATGATCTGGAACATTACCACACCGTTCCGGGTACATTTCCAGGTAAAATCACAAAAGTACACCTCACAACAATACAGGGATGAATATGATTTGGTTAGCCAACAATTAAGAGATCAGGAAATACTTGCCGTAACCCGGATAAATAATGCTTTAAAAAATTATCGTGAGGCACCTATTGAAGTGAAAGCAGCCAGTGACGCATACGGCCAAAAAGCTGCTTTATACAAAAACGGACTGGCAAATATTGTTGATTTTACCCAGGCACTGTTTACCCTAAACCGTGCAGAAGTTGACCAGGACATTACGCTAAATAACGTTTGGCAAGCTTTGCTATCAAAAGCAGCTGCCTCTGGTGATTTTGGCATATTTATAAATAATTTTTAATTACATAAGATACAGCGTATAAAATGGGAATGATCAAAGGCGCTCTCCGCAGGCCAATCACTATTCTGGTTATCGTAGCAGGACTATTCTTTTTTGGTATTAATGCGATACGCAGTATTAAGATAGACATATTTCCGGATCTTAATCTTCCGGTAATCTACATATCACACCCCTATGGCGGTTTTACTCCCGACCAAATGGAGGGTTATTTTGGTAAAGCATATGTAAACTTGCTTTTATATGTATCGGGTGTTAAGAGTATCGAAACCCGTAACATAGCCGGTTTAACACTAATTAAACTTACTTTTTACCAGGGAACCAATATGGCCCAGGCCGCCTCGGAGGTGACGGCCTATACCAATCGAGCGCAGGCCAGCTTTCCGCCTGGTTCGCAGCCGCCGTTTATTCTGCGCTTTGATGCTTCCACGCTGCCGGTAGGGCAATTGGTACTAACCAGTCCTACCCGGTCAAATAATGAGTTACTTGATCTGGCTAACGTTTATATACGTTCGTCATTTACATCAGTACCCGGCTTGGTTTCTCCTGCCCCATTTGGTGGTAATAACCGTACGGTAGTAATTAAAGTTGACCCGCAATTACTAAGGGCGCATAACCTAACTGCAGATCAGGTTGTGGTTGCCATGCGTGAGAATAATCAAAACACCCCCGCGGGTAACGTACGGGTTGGCGACTATAACTATTTGACCCCTGCAAATACCACTATAGATAAAATTAAAGATTTTGGCGATATTCCATTATATAGAAATGGGGTACAAACCGTATTTCTAAAAGATGTGGCCTCTATTGAAGATGGCGCGGATATTACCAGTAGCTATGCATTAATAAACGGTAAGCGGTCTGTTTACCTGCCTATCACCAAATCGGCTGATGCTTCTACATGGGATGTGGTACAAAACTTAAAAAAAGCCATCCCGCGTTTCCAGGCATTGCTACCGCCCGATGTTAAATTATTATATGTATTTGACCAATCGGTATATGTAATTAACGCGGTTAAAAGTTTGGCCGAAGAAGGAACCATTGGTGCCGTATTGACCGGTTTAATGGTGCTACTATTCCTGGGCGACAGACGCGGCGCATTAATTGTAATATTAACTATACCTACCTGTATTATAGCAGGTATATTCTTCCTGTCGCTTTTCCATCAAACCATCAACATCATGACGCTAAGCGGGCTATCGCTGGCTATTGGTATCCTGGTCGATGAATCGACGGTGACGATTGAAAATAT
>DASWOZ010000263.1:0-3747 GCA_036398535.1 Mucilaginibacter sp.
CATTATGATAGAAATCAAATTGTTTAATTATAACTTAATAATGCGCCATATTCAGATCATAGCAAACAACTTATTGGAGCAAGGCCATCCCTATCCGTTGGCTGAAGCCAAAGGCAATGATTTTATTGCTTTATTACAGCCCATTATAAACACGATAAGATGCAATACTGTTAAATGACTTTAGCCAAATAATAAACAACCATTTAATTACCCCTGCGCTATAAATAATTTATTATTTATTCTTGTTGTAGCTTGGTGATCTCTTCAAACTCATCAAATAATTTAGTGCTTAACCTTTCAAAAATAGTAAAGTACTTAGTATAGGTAATATGATTATGTAAATCAGGCTGATAAGTATTAGTTAATTCAATTGTTTTTGCCGCCTCACCAATATTTTTATACAGGCCCATTTCTACACCGCTTAATAAAAATGTACCCAGGCTGGTGCTGTCTGTATTTTTGCTGATCTGTACCGGCTTATTAAAAATATCGGCTATCATTTGCGCGCAAAACGGAATCGTTGCAAAACTACCGTTTATAGATAAGCTTTCAATTTTACGATGCTCCAGTAAAGTTTTCCCGATGCTGTAAACCGCATAAAGAATACCTTCAATTGTGGCGCGGATAAAATGCCTTTGTTCGTGCTTAATGTTTATCCCAAAATAAGCGCCCCGTGCATTGGCATTCCAGATTGGCGCACGCTCACCTAATAAATACGGCAAAAATATTAATCCCTCGGCACCCGGCTGCACCTTTGAAGCATCATTAATAAGGTTTTCCATGCAATGTTCCATATCAAAGGCTTTTTTAAAATCGCCGAACTGATGTGCAAACCAGTCAAAAATAACACCGCCATTATTTGTTGGTCCGCCCGAGATAAAACAGTCTTTAGTCAGCAAGTAATTAAAAAAGCGCTGCTGATCGTCCTGTAACACTTGTTTACCCACAATCCTTATTGCGCCGCTGTCTTCAATAGTGATGGTGGCTTTTTTTTCTCCCCATATGCCGGCACCCAAAGCGGCCATACAACCATCGCTTGAGCCAACTATTACTTTTGTTTTTGCTGACAACCCCAACGAAGTTTGATAAGCCTTGCGCAATTTAAATTTGGAGTAAAAGATAGGGACAAGCTTTGGCAATTTATCGGCAGTAATTCCTGCATATTTTAGGGCTTCGGCCTCCCAATCTAATGTATGTATATTTAGTAATCCGGTTGCGGATGCCAGGCTGTAATCAATTACATACTCGCCGGTTAGCTGCTGGATGATGTAGGTTTTTATCGATAAAAATTTATCGGTCTGATCAAACTTTTCCTTATCATGATTTTTTAACCAGGCTAATTTAATCAATGGCGACATAGGATGTATCGGCGTGCCTGTAGCCTTATATAAGGCGTCTCCCAATGGCGTGTTGTTTAATTCCTTCGCTTCTTTTTGCCCCCGGGTATCTGCCCATGTGATTGCGTTACCTAATGGCACGCCATTTTTATCTATACATAATAAACTATGCATTGACGCGCTAAACGCCACACTAACTACCGTGTATCCTTGCGGGTGTATCTTTTCGCTCAGCAGGTTTTTCAAAACATATAACATGGTTATGAATATCTGTTCGGGGTCCTGCTCACTATATTCGGGCTGTGTATGCAAAGTAGGATACGAACCTTTTGCAGACCCGATCATATTACCCGCCAGATCAAATGCAAATACCCTTGTTGCATTTGTTCCTAATTCGATAGTTATAACACATTCCATATTCATATTATTTAGTGTTAGGCATATTTATTTTTCTGAAAGCACTTGGCGTATATCCGGTGAGCTTTCTAAAAGTAGTTGAAAAATGTTGTGATGAATAAAACCCGGTAACTAAAGCTATATCGGTAACATTTACGTCGGGCCGTTTTAAAAGCTTTATCGCTTCTGATATGCGGATGTTGATCAGGTAATTGAAGGGCGAAAACCCGGTATAGTTTTTTGCTTTTTCGGTAAAAGCAGTAGTGCCTAAACCTACCAGGGCGGCCATTTCTTCAACCGTCCACTGGTGTGCCAGGTTTTGCCGCAGCATTTGCTCCAGCTTCATAAATGTTTGCGGGAAATCGCGATGCGAATTATTTTGACTGGTAAGCTGGCGAGTAATTAAAATCAGTAAGCTATCAATCAGTTGGTTTACGCGTGCGCGATAACCTATCTCCTGATTATGTAATTCAATTTCCAGATCCTGCAAAAGCTCGGCAACGGCCTTAACTTTTAAAAGAACCCGTGTTTCATTCAGCAGTAATATTTTCCCGATGGTAAGGGCTTCTGCTTTTGATAAGCCACTCCATTTACCGGGCACTAATTTGCCTGCCGAATCAAGCTTGTCTAAATGGATATTGATCCAGCAAAGTGTGCCGATATTTAAAAATGCATTCTCGCCGCTAAGTTCTTGCCCGGGCAGTACAATAGCCATATCACCGGGATACAGCATGTGATGCTGCTGATTAATTATCCATTCAAACTTACCTTCAAAAATGTAGTATATTCTTAAAGTATTAGTTATCGCGGTGTCTAACGAATTAAGCTGTATGGTGCTATTTTTTTTTAGCGCAAACTCAATAATATGCGGAAATGGTTCCAGTTCTTTTGAAGTACCTTGCTGTAGTAAAAACTGGTTCATGCAAACAATGTAGGTTTACGGGCAATGTCACTTATGGCAACTTTGCTGATCTGGTAAAATTATAAAATGCATTTTAACAATTGTATAAAATACATCGCTGTATTTTATTGGTAGTTTTATGCAGATGATGCAAATTACCTTGTACTTCGATAATCAAAAAACCAATTGTAACAACTCTTTTTCGGAAATACAAAGGCTCAATAACCAATAAACCAGTATATTGAGCGAAATTATATACCTAAAAAAATGAAGATTTATAACACCACTCAAGGCATTATTATCAATAATAATGGCCAGTTTTTTCTTGCCGAAGAAGTGAATTGGGATAGCTTTATCAACAGGCCCCAGCTATTCAATAAAGTAAGCGAAGAAATTAAACATCTGGAAGCAGATGAAAAATTAGCAGATGTAGTTAACCTTGATTTGCTGGCTCCTATTTCAAGCCAGGAGATCTGGGCATCGGGCGTTACCTATTTCCGTAGCCGCGAAGCACGTATCGAAGAATCAAAAGATGCTAAAGGCGGCGATTTTTATGCCCGCGTTTATGATGCAGAACGCCCTGAATTATTTTTCAAGGCCCCTGCTTCTCGTACAGTTGGCTCGGGCGATGATGTTCGTATCCGTAAAGATTCAAAATGGAACGTTCCCGAACCGGAGCTTACCTTATTTATCTGTTCTGAAGGAACAATAGAAGGTTATACCATTGGCAATGATATGTCATCGCGCGATATTGAGGGCGAGAATCCGCTTTATCTGCCGCAGGCAAAATCATATAACGGCTCGGCAGCTATCGGCCCATGTTTATTTGTAAGTGAATCGCCAATTGATCCTGACGCTAAGATCAGCATTGAAATTTCAAGAAACTCGGCAGCCGTTTTTACCGACACCATTTCAATCAATCAGATGAAACGTAAACATACCGACCTGGTACATTACTTGTTTAAAGAGATCACTTTCCCTTACGGCGCGTTTTTAATGACCGGAACCGGTATAATTCCTGCCGACGACTTTACTTTAGCCGTTGGCGATGTAATAAAAATAGCAATTGAGGGTATTGGTACCCTTGTAAATACAGTAACATCATGACAGACG
>DASWOZ010000264.1:0-1776 GCA_036398535.1 Mucilaginibacter sp.
TCATCGCTGATTGGCGCAACGAATCCAATGGTAACCGTTGTTTTGGCTACTTTCTTTTTTCACGAGAAAATTACGCTTAGCCGGGCAGGCGGCATAGTATTATCCTTTTTAGGTGTGTTTCTTACTGTTACTAACGGTGACTGGGCTGTCATTACCGGTTTTAAACTCAATATCGGCGATATCCTGATGTTTGCCGCTGTATGCAGTTGGGCGGTATACTCCATCCTTAGCCGCATCATTATGGTAAAATATCAGCTTACTCCCTTAGTTCTTACCGCTTATACTTTTTTTGTGTGTACAGTGGCGGCAGTGCCTTTTGTTATCTGGGAGAATCCTGCCACTTATTTACCGCAGACGACAGTAGGTGGCTGGTTATCCATTTTATATATGACAGTATTTGCGTCGGTGTTAGGCTATCTGTTTCAACTGATTGCCATTCAGAAAATTGGGGCATCAAAAGCAGCCATTTTTATCAACCTTGTACCAATATTTACTATCGGTCAAGCTGTGCTGATTCTGGGGGAACCGCTAAGTTTGATGAAAATATTGAGTGCCGGAATTATTATCAGCGGGGTATATTTAACCATTCGTCCGCAAGCAGCAACATTAGCCAGTGTTGAGCTGGTCAAGCGCAATATAAGTTAGCATTAATATTGACAGTGCTTTCGTTAATTCCTATAATGAAGTAAGAGCATTTCTTTGGAGGAAACTATGAACTATCATCGAAACCCGGCAAATTGCACTGATTCACGTACTAAACGTCAGCATATTCTGGACGCAGCTTATGTAGTATTTTCTCGTAAAGGTTATCATCGAGCTACTGTTGATGAAATTATTGCTTTGGCAGATACTGGTAAGGGTACGGTTTATAATTATTTCGTCAATAAAGAGCAACTGTTTTATACGTTAATCAAAGAACGAAGCGCTCCTTTTGAGGCTACGTTAGGTCAAATCGTGCAATCAACTGAGACATCATTTACTAAAGTTAAGACCATGATTAAGGTGTTTCTGGAGTTTTATCTGACGAATGCCGACTTGTGGCGGGTTATGATGCATGAAGTTCGTGGAATAGGCGGTGCGGAGAGTTCGAATTTAACAGAGGAACAGCGGGATAAATACCGGGAATGGTTTGCCCACACTATCGGCATGCTGGAAAAAGTTCTGGATGACGGTGTTCAACAGGGGGTTATTCGAAAATGTGATGTGAATAAAGCGGCCTACGGTTTATTTAGCGTCATTATGATGATGGTATTTCAAAAATTGGTTGATGACGATATTAATGCCACAGCCAATACAATTGCAGATATCTTTTTATACGGTGTAGCTGCGAAATGATTTTTTTTATCTTGCTGATTGACTAAGTAGTCAACCAATAAGATTCTTAAAGTATCACCAAGCATATGTAGTTTTAGGTGGAAAAATATAAAATTTTGTTAACCACCAAGACACAATAGCGCTAACGCGCAACACAAAGGGGTACCGGTATATAGTGTAAGGGAAGGAAAATATAACATAAGCCCTTTGTGCAATCCCTTGGTGTCCTTTGTGTCTTGGTGGTTCGATTATTTTTTATGTTTTAACGAAACGCCAATGTTTTTTTATTTGCTGTTTTATAGATTAACCACAGGGGGACTTATCTGCGCCGCCTCCGGTAATATCCGTGATCTTATGTAAAGCAGTGTCAGATAAAAAAGCGATTTGATAAGGTTTGCCATCAATGTTTTCGCCGGAAAGCAGCACTCCATTGTCATTTTCAAAGTAGTTCATTGGCAGTTG
>DASWOZ010000265.1:0-6493 GCA_036398535.1 Mucilaginibacter sp.
ATGCACCAGGGCCGATACAGAGTCAATGCGCCTTACCTCAAGCGGATTATCCTGCACCAACTCTTTAAGCTGGTTAATATCTGTTGTTATTTTGGGGATCGCAGTATTATAAGGATCAAGAAAATCAGGGTTTTCAGTAGCTGCATAGCCGCGCATGCCGGTTTCGGCATCAATCATCAATTGTAGTAAATTGTTTGATGTTTTGATCACCTTTTGAGTATGCTCCACCCAAACTGAATCATCCCTGAACTGACTGATGCTTTTATAAGATAGCATCCCTACTGTTAATACTAATATAATAGATACAATAAATCCGCTTAAAACCTGCGCACGGAAGGATAGTTTTATCATTTAATAATAGGTTTGATGGTAAGAGGTATGAACCATTAAAATTAATTATTTTTTCCGTTTATTACTTATAACCCCAGCTATAACTAAAAGCTCGCCTGCAAATAATAAATACCAACCCCATTTAAATTTAAGTTGATTTGCCAAATAACCGGAAATAGTTTTGAATGGTATAAAACTAAAGGTTGTATTTACTTTTAAAACGGCCGCGAGATATAACAATACAATGAGTATTAAACTTACCCACGCAGCCAGTTTGGTTATTTGGGGCTGGTTAAATATAGTGCCTATTATACCCACCACAAATACCAATAGCATGCTTATGCCGTAAGGTTTATTCATGTCATATACATCCCAGTTAAATAAATGGAACGGGCGCAACAACGGACAATAGGTGGCTGCAATAAGCACTATAAACCCTACAAATGATACCAATACCGGCAAGCGCATAATGGCAATTATTTGGTAATTTCCATTTTATCAGCAAAATGTGCACAGTAATCACGCAGATCTTCTACTATGTTTTTTTCGCCTGTGGCGCGCAAAAAGCTATCGCCCATGGTTTGCAGGGTTTCATAAAAAAAGCGCTTCATATCATCAACGGGCATATCTTTTGTCCAAAGGTCAATGCGCAGCGTGTTTTTATAGCTTTGATCCCAAAGGGCCAGCATAATGGAGTTTACCGGCAATGCTTCTTTGTTTGCCGAATCTGTTGATTCCCACATGATTTTTTCGGGAACGTTATTGTCATCTAAATCTATGGTCAGTTTTATTTCTGCAGTCTTCATTTAATCTATTTTACAAGTAAGAATATTATAGTGGCCAAAGTTATAAAGCTTAACTCTATTACCCACAATTTTTTAGTTTCATAAAAAAAATTACGCAGCATAATATCCAAAAACCATACTACAAAGGCAAATAATAAAAATATCAGCCCCATTGCCGTGCCCAGGTGTATGGTTTTACTGCCGGCCACACCTGCGCCATTTATAAAAATGTAACTTGCCAGTATGATAAACGCCGCGCTGGCAAAATTTAAAGGTGTTATTCTGAATTTCATTATTTAAATGTTAACCGCCGTCATTGCGAGGGTGCCCCACCCAGCCCTCCCCGGTAGGGAGGGCTTGAAAGAAGGGATAAAAAGTCTCCCCTACTGGGGGAGATTTAGAGGGGTACCCTCAGCAATGACGGTATTTTTTTTTATTAGTGTTTCTTTTTAAAGCTCCTTGATGAACCACTTTTAGCGCCTGGTTTAAAATGGCCGTTTTTCTTTGCTTTGGCGGCATCAAATTTTTTATGTTGGGTCAATGTCTTTTTTTCGTGGAAAGCTCCTTTAAAATCAGGGTCTTCTTTACGCTTCTGCATATCAATCTCCCTATCCTGATCCTGCTTTTCCTCATAAGGCGTTGCCTCAACAAAAACATCGGCAGGTATGGCGAATACCGGCACCGTTTGCCTTATCAGCTTTTGTATTTTATTTAAATAATACTCCTCGGCAGGATTGCAAAACGTAATGGCCTCGCCTGATTGTAAGGCACGGCCCGTACGCCCGATACGGTGTACATAATCTTCAATTACTACGGGCACATCAAAGTTTATGACATGGCTTACATCACTTACATCAATACCCCTCGAGGCTACATCCGTAGCCACCAGGATCTTCACTTCGTCGTTTTTAAACGCGTTCATGGAGTTGATGCGGGTATTTTGTCCTTTGTTAGCATGTAGTACTTTTACCTGCCCCTCGCCAAACTTGCGCGACAAAAATTTATAGACATCTTCGGCAGCAGTGCGGGTTTTGCAAAATATCATCAGCTTAGTAATATTGCCTTCTTCTTCAAGCAATTTTTTAAGCAGGTTAATCTTTGTCTTTACATTGGGTACATGAAATAGCTTTTGCGTAACCGTTTCTGCCGGGGTGGCCTGCGGGCTAACTTCAATAACGGTTGGAAACTCCAAAAAGTTAGCAGACAATTGGTGGATCTTATCAGACATGGTAGCCGAAAAAAGCAGGTTTTGACGCTTGCGCGGCACCACTTCTAAAATCCGGTTTATCTGTGGCATAAAGCCCATATCCATCATTTTATCTGCTTCATCCAATACCAAAACCTGTAATGTTTTGGTAACAATATGGCCTGCCAGGTAAATATCCATAAAACGGCCGGGCGTAGCTACAATAATATCAGCCCCTTTGTTAATCAGCTCTATCTGGGTTTTAGGGCCCAGGCCGCCGTACATAGCTACAACCCGCAAATCAGTATTAGCAGCAAAGGTTTTGATATTATCTTCTATCTGTAAGGCCAGCTCACGCGTAGGGGCTATGATCAATGCACGGGCATGATCGCCCTGGGCATATTTCAGCTTCATCAGGATAGGCAATACATAAGCAGCCGTTTTGCCGGTACCTGTTTGCGCTATACCCATCACATCCTGCCCATTCATAATTGGCGGAATAGCCTTTTGCTGAATAGGCGTAGCTTCGGTATAACCGGCATCGGCAATGGCATTTAAAATTTGCCGGTTAAAATTAAAATCCTCGAAAGTTACTGCCATTCGGCAAAGATAGGGTTTATGTTGAGAGTTCTAAGCGTTGGGCTTTGTGTACTAAGTCCAAATAATGTAAATTATATTAGCCTAAAAGTTAAGTACTTTACACTTGTAACTTAAAACTTATATTTGCTTCATGGCATCTATCCTCATCAAATCCGCAACTATCGTAAACGAAAACAAACAGTTTGTAGCTGATATTTTAATAAATAACGGGTTTATTGAACGCATAGATACAACTATTGATACACATGCAGATGAGGTAATTAATGCCGAAGGACTGCACCTTTTCCCGGGTTGTATTGATGATCAGGTACATTTCCGTCAACCCGGTTTAACACACAAGGGTGATATTTATTCTGAATCGCGCGCGGCTGTAGCGGGCGGGATAACCTCGTTTATGGAAATGCCTAATACCGTGCCTAACACGCTAACACAAGAATTATTAGAAGAGAAATATCAGTTGGCTGCACATAATTCGCTGGCTAACTATTCGTTTTATATGGGTGCATCCAATGATAATCTGGATGAGGTTTTGCGTACTGATGTTACAAACGTTTGCGGCATAAAGGTTTTTATGGGTTCATCTACAGGAAATATGCTGGTAGATAACCCGGCTACGCTGGAAAACCTGTTTATACAATCGCCTATGCTGATTGCTACACATTGCGAGGACGAGGCCACCATTAAAAGTAACCTGAATCACTTTAAACAATTATTGGGCGATAATATCCCGGTAAGGCTTCACCCCAAAATAAGGACCGAAGAAGCTTGTTACTTATCATCGTCCATGGCGGTTGAGCTGGCTAAAAAGCATAACACCCGTTTGCATATTCTGCATATTTCTACCGAAAAGGAAACGCATTTATTTGATAATACTATCCCACTTAAAGATAAAAGAATAACCGCCGAGGCTTGCGTACACCACTTGTGGTTTACCGACAAAGACTATGAAACTAAGGGCAACCTCATTAAATGGAACCCGGCTATAAAAACAGCGAATGACCGCGATGGTATATTGAAAGCAGTACTGGAAGGCCGCATAGATGTAATAGCTACCGACCACGCACCGCATACTATGGAAGAAAAAGAACAACCTTACTTACAAGCGCCATCAGGCGGGCCGTTGGTACAACATGCCTTACCTGCCATGCTGGAGTTATATCATCAGGGTAAAATAAGTTTAGAACAAATAGCAGAAAAGATGGCACACAATGTGGCCACCTGTTTCCAGATAGAAAAACGCGGCTATATACGTGAAGGTTATTGGGCCGATTTAGCACTGGTTAATTTAAACAAACCCTGGAAAGTGAGCAAAGACAACCTGCTTTATAAATGCAAATGGAGCCCCTTTGAGGGCATTACTTTTCGGTCTGCTATAACGCACACTATCGTATCCGGTAATGTGGCATGGAATGGAAGTTTAATTGAAGGCAAACCCGGCAAAAGGCTAACTTTTACCCGATAATACTTATATCACTTTTTGTTATACTGACCTATAAATAACTTTTAATGAGTTTTTTATATAAAACATATAAACAATTAAGGGAGCTTATATATTACCTAAACCAAGGCACCTATTACTCAATCATTTTTTTCAATCCATCAAATACAGTTACCCAGTTTTGTTCGGAATGGTCTGCCGCTTCCTGGTTTTTAACGCCGTCCTGCGTAATGATCAGGCTGGTTATTCCACTATTTTCGGCAAGTTCATAAGTGATGTTATGGTAGTTTTCCGGCTTGTTTTCCATACCCGACATGCTGCTCCAATAGGTATACTTTAATAAGTTTGGCGCATCAATATCTAATATAATTCCCCCGTCTTCATATCTGTGTCCCTCCCACTCTCCGCTAAAATTGATGGGGCCGCCAACCTGCCAGTTGGATTTTAAATCTGTACCAAAAAAGTATTGTTTCACCATTGCGGGATCAGTAAGGCCCTGCCAAACTTTTGCAATGGGTGCTTTAAATGCGATAGTTGTTTTTAAAGTTAACGTGCTCATTTTTTTATTTGATTAGCTGATTATTTATCAAATTAAGCATCGTTTAATGACAACCCTATGTCAACAGGGAGGCTGTATTATAAATTTTTTGGAGCGTAATATTCGCTATTTCTTTCACACGTTCTCTCAAACTATCCGGTTGGATGATCTCGGCATTATCGCCAAACATCATATACCATCGTGCAAAACCCTCTAACGAGGTCGTTAAAAAAGTCATTTCAATTAACCCGCCTGTTTCTTTTTCAGATACAAAACCGCTGTAATATTTTTGACGACTTAAATGATCATATATTGCTTTTTCAACTTTGATCACTACGGTTTCCAAATGCTTCTCTTTAGCGGTTTGCGCTATGTATGCCTTTAATGTAGGGTGCTGGCTGGTAAAGGTTTGGCTGGTGACGGCAAGATCCCTGATCCGGTCAATCCTGAAATCGCGATAATCATCACGTAAACGGCAATAAGCTATTAAATGCCAGTAATTTTCGAGGAAGAATATACCTACCGGCTCAATTTCACGTCTGGTATTTTCCTGGCTGTGGTAGGCAAAGTACCCGATAGTTAATACATTTTTTTGAGCTATGCTGTTTAAGATCGTTTGGATATGATCATTATCGGCCATATTTAACAGATGATGGCCCTTCAATACTTCGATATTGCCATCTATACTTTCCAGCAGGTCCTTTTCGGCTGTTTTCAATACAGACCGTACCTTATACATGGCCGATTTATAATGCCCTGTTGTTGAAGTATCAGTCAGTTTTTCAACAAACTTTTCGGCCGTTAAAAACGCGGTGGCCTCTTCGCGGGTAAACATTACGGGCGGCAGGCGATAGCCATCCATAATAGAGTAACCTACGCCGGCCTCACCTATCAAAGGTACTCCGGCTTCTTCCAATGTCCGTACATCCCGGTACACAGTGCGTAAACTAACGTTAAACCGTTCGGCAATATCTGCCGCCTTCACTATCCTGCGCGATTGCAGTTGAATTAAAATTGCGGATATACGGTCAATACGGTTCATAAATGAAGCAGGTAATTATTAGCTGTAATATCAATAAAGATACAATAACATAATTTATGGCTGTAAATACTATCTTAGTGGCTATGTATAACCGCCGTAAATTTATAAAAATATCGGCTGCCGGCGCATCATTGGCAGCATTGTCCCCAGCCCTTTTTGCTAAAACAACACAATCAACAGGTTTTCCCATTGTTATTTCTACGTGGGATTTTGGTGTGGCTGCCAACAAAGAAGCCTGGAAAACATTAGAAAAAGGCGGCAGGGCCTTAGATGCGGTTGAGGCCGGGGTAAAAATTCCGGAAGCCGACCTGAAAAATCACTCGGTAGGCAAAGCCGGGTATCCGGACCGTGACGGACACGTCACTTTAGATGCCTGCATTATGGATGAGTTTGGCAATTGCGGCGCTGTGGCCGCCATGGAGGACATTGCCCACCCTATTTCTATTGCCCGTTTGGTAATGGAAAAAACCCCGCATGTAATGCTGGCGGGTGATGGTGCTACCCAATTCGCGGTTGAGCAGGGTTTCAAAAAAGAAAAACTGTTAACGCCCGAATCAGAAAAGGCATGGAAAGC
>DASWOZ010000266.1:0-1623 GCA_036398535.1 Mucilaginibacter sp.
GATTTAGCCATGGCCAGTATCCGTATTACGCGGTTGCGGTCGTTAATGGTGGCAAAAACCTCATCAATCAGGTCATCCGTTGCTGTAGCCGGATCATAAAAAGTATATTCTACCTTCTCTTTCACAAACTCACGGCTCTCCCTGCGGGGAAATGAGCCTCCGAATGCATTTTCATACAAACCTGAGCTGCCGGTTAATACCAGCGTTTTAATCATGCCCGGGTGTGCCAGGCAGTAAATTAAGCCAACATGCCCACCCAAAGAATTACCTAATAATGTAATATTAGTTAATTTTTTATATTTTATAAACTTATGCACAAATTTTGACAACGACTTTACCCCTGTTGTAAGCAGCGGCAGATCGTAAATCGGCAATATGGGTAACACTACACGGTACTGATCTTTAAACTCATCAACCACATCTTCCCAATTACTTAAAGCCCCCATTAAGCCATGCAGAAGTAACAGCGTTTCGCCTTTGCCCTCTTCTATATATGTGAAACCGTTTTCTTCCCGAAGCGTGTAACTCATAAAAAACTATATCTATTTAGTATTGTACCAATCTTTAATTCAGTATAAAAATATTATTTATACGCTATAAAGATACTTTTAAGAAATTGAGTTGCAACAATAATAGCAACTAATTTATGCCAGTAATTGTTTAACCGCTTCGGATATTGTTTTACCATCGGCCTTGCCTGCAAGCTCTTTATTGGCTGCGCCCATCACTTTGCCCATATCTTTAACAGATGTTGCGCCTACCCTGCCAATCAGGTCTTTCAGGTAAATTTCAACTTCTTCTTTGCTCATTTGCTTTGGCAAATAGGCTTCAATAACGGCCTGCTCTTCTATTTCTATCTGGTATAAATCATCGCGGTTCTGCGCCTTATAAATATCTGCAGATTCTTTACGTTGCTTAACCAGTTTTTGCAACACTTTAATTTCTGCTTCTTCGCTAATTTCTTCCGAAGCGCCTTTTTCGGTACGGGCCAGTAACAAGGCCGATTTAATTGCCCGTAAGCCACGTAACTTATCTGCCTCTTTAGCCAGCATGGCTTTTTTAATATCCTGATCTATGGTTTCAATTAATGACATCTTTTTAGTTTTGAATGAGTGAATGATAGAATGAGTGCGTACTTACATCCGCCAATACTATTGACCAGTAACTACTCAGCTATCTCCTGAATATATTAGTTGCCGTAGCTTGCGCTGTGGGCATTACTGTTAATTCGTTGATGTTTACATGCGCCGGGCGCGATACTGCAAACCAGATGGTTTCGGCAACATCATTAGCCACAAGCGGGTCAAATCCCTCATATACCTTTTTAGCGCGGCTTTTATCACCTTTAAAACGCACTTCAGAAAACTCGGTTTCCACAGCCCCGGGGTGCACAGCGGTTACCCTGATACCGTGGCTCAGCAGATCGATCCGCATGCCTTCGCTCAGGGCGCTTACTGCCGCTTTGGTAGCGCAATATACGTTACCATTGGCATATACTTCTTTGCCCGCTATCGAGCTTAGGTTAATAATTTGCCCCCTCCCGTTTTCAATCATCCAGTTGGCTACCACCTTGCTCACATATAATAAGCCTTTTACATTGGTATCAATCATGGTATCCCAATC
>DASWOZ010000267.1:0-12633 GCA_036398535.1 Mucilaginibacter sp.
GTTGTCGGCTTTAACTGTATTTGTACACCTCCCCATCCCCTGCCTAAATCAAAATAACCTAAGGCTCTTATAAAATAGGCCTCGCCTAAAATAGAGTTCTTCTCGGTCGGGCCTAACAGCGGGTCGTTTACATTCGGCACATAGGCAATAACGCTATTGGCTAAATTTATCGCTTTATAAATCCCCTGGTAAGCGGCAACAGTAATCACGTTATCCGCTGGGATAGCATTTTGATCTAACTGCAAATACTGGCTAAGCGTACCATTAAATATTACGTTATCGGCAGTAATGGTACCTAATGTTGGGAAATTAGATGCATAGTAGCCTTGTACAGCATCATAGGTACCAATAATGGCTGCGCGTGATGTACTGGCATCCACAATGGAGGCCGATGTGGGTATAGCGTTATTAGGAGTTTCTGTAAGCGCCTTTTTGCAGGAAGTGACTGCAATCAACGCGCCTATAAATAATATCGGTTTTATAATATAGTGATGTTTCATCGCTTGCTTTCTTTAATTGTTAAAATGTAACATTAGCGCCAACCTGTATAGTTTTTGGCTGCGGAACGGTTGCCCAATCATAACCTGCTGTATTTTGGCTGCTGCTTTGTGAGCTAACTTCCGGATCAAGGCCTTTGTATTTGGTTAAAGTGATCAAATTGGTGGCCTGCACATATAGCCTTAACTTACTGATGCCGATTTTTTTCAAAACCGATTCAGTAAAATTATAGCCTAATGAAAGGGTTTTCAATCTTACAAATGAGCCATCTTCCAGGTAACGGGAGCTTAAACTGGCTACGTTACCGCCATAGTTATTTGCCGGGCCATCATTTTGCGCCGGGTTACCGCTATAAGTTGTCATACGCGGAATATCCGTTATGTCACCCGGGTTTTGCCAGCGCTCTAATTGGCGTGGGACAAAACCAATATTAGCCTGCGTACCACCATGTATCATGAAAAAATCGTTCATGTTCATGATCTTATTCCCCTGCTGGAAATAGATAAAGAAATTCAGATCAAACTTTTTGTAGGTTAAGGTATTAGTTAACCCTCCTGTGTAATTAGGCATGGCGTTACCAACTATTTCTCTGTCGGCAGATGTTATCTGGCCATCTTTGTTTACGTCGTCATAAACGGCGTTCCCGGTTTTAGGGTCAACTGATAGTTGTTTGTACAGGTAAAAAGAATTGATAGAATTACCCTGCCTTAATATGGAAATATTACGGCCCGATGCACCCAGGGTAATATCTGAAGCCAGTTTATCTATACGGTTTCTGTTAAAGGATATATTAAAATCGGTAGTCCATTGAAAATTATCACCCCGGATGTTGATAGAGCGCACGCTAAACTCAACCCCTTTGTTAGTTACCGAGCCATAATTTTCTAAAAAGCTGGTAAAGCCCGAACGATAAGGTACCGGCACATTCAACAATAAATTGTAGGTGTATTTATTATAAGAATCCACAATAAAACTAAGGCGCCCTTTTAAAATACCGAACTCGGTACCAAAATCTATCTGCCTTGTGGTTTCCCAGGTCAGGTCGGGGTTGGCCAGTTGTGATGGCGCTATGCCCGGCTGATCTAAATAATTAGCACCTGACGACCAAAGCCCCTGCGCGGCATAAGCGCTGATACCATTTTGATTACCAGATAAACCAATGCTTCCTCTAAATTTCAGGTCGCTGAAAATATCCAGCTTTTTAATAAAGTCTTCTTCGCCCGCGCGCCACGCTACACCGCCAGAAGGGAAGTATCCCCAGCGTTTGTTAGCGCCGAATTTTGAAGACCCGTCTGCACGTAAGCTACCGTCAATAGTATATTTATCATCATAAGTGTAGCTGCCTTTAGCAAAATAAGAAAGCAGCTTTGATTCATTCCGTGATGACGAACCTGATTTGGTAGCCGCAACCGAAATAGCAGTTAAGCTATTAGTAGCAAACCCGGTGCCCGAGGCTGATGTATTTTGATTAAGTACAGTATTGATGGTATTACCTATCAACGCGTTTATATTGTGCTTTTTACCTGCGCCGAAGGATTTAATATAGGTTAATACCTGCTCATTAGTGAGTACCAGGTTTTTAGTTTCGTACGATGCTGCCGCGCCGTTTGTGGCTATACCGGCGCTTATTAGCGTGTTTGAATAATCGTTTTCATAATTACTGCCATTATCAATACTCCAACTGGTACGAAGCTTCAATTCAGGCAAAAAGGAATATTCGCCATAAAAGTTGCCTATAGTGCGCCATTCTGTGGCAATATTGTTTAAATTTTTAATCAGCGCGGTGGCGTTATCAAAACTACCATAACGGGCATAAGTACCATCAGCGTTGTATATAGGCAAGTAAGAACGTGTAAAGAAAGCCGAGTTAATAACCCCCTGCGGGTTATTATCATTACTGCTTAAATTTCGCCATGAACGGGATAGATTTATACTGGTACCTACCTTTAATTTACTGGTTAGGTAACTATCATAATTTAACCTTCCGGTGTAACGGGTATATCCCGAAGGTTCCACAACTGATTGCTGATTAAGATACCCGAAACCCACATAATAGGTATTTTTATCGCCGCCGCCCTGTGCAGACAGCTCGTAGTTTGAGGTCCCTGCTGTTCTGAACAGGTCTTTAAAACGATCATACGTTGGTGCCGATGCCGGGTTAGGGAACTGCAATACCACCGTAGATGGGCTTTGACCATTATCAATAGCTGTATTTATTTTAGACTCATTAACCAGTGCTTCTGTTTGCGGGCCATCCGTAACCTGGAACTTTTTAATAGCGGTTGACCATCCATGGTAAGTATTTAAATTAATCTTGGCATCCGTATTACGCTTACCGCGTTTGGTGGTAACTATAATAACGCCGTTAGCCCCCAGAGAACCATAAATGGCGGTAGCGTTAGCATCTTTCAATATCTGGATACTTTCTATATCTGATGGGTCAAGGCCCGATAAGGGATTGGATTGTTCCTGACTGCCTAACGAAGTTTGGATAGGATCAGCATTGCTAATAAAAACACCATCAATAATATACAACGGATCAACCGAGGCATTAATAGAGTTACTGCCCCTTATCCTGAAAGTGATACTACCACCCGGCGTCCCCGAGTTAGAAAGCACCTGCACGCCGGCAGCCTTACCCTGTAAGGCTTGGTTAAACCCGGCTTCCGGCATGTCCTTTATTGAATTACCACTTACCGTAGTAATGGAGCCCGCAATATATTTGCGCTCCTGCGTGCTGTAACCGGTAACTACTACATCATTAAGCTGATTGCTGTTTTCTTTTAATAATATTTCAACCGGTGTTCCGGTAGCAACAACTTCCTGCGTTTTGTAACCTATATAGGTTACCACTAAGGTATAAGGAAAGGTTTGCCCGGTTACAAAACTAAAATTACCTTCAGAGTCGGTTGATACGGAATGGGTAACTCCTTTAATGGTTACCACTGCTCCGGGTAAAGGTTGTTTGGTCAATTCATCCAGCACACGCCCTGTCAGTTTTGATTTTATGGTGGGCTGAGTTTCAATTTGTGCAAATACAAGCTGTGTCCAAAAAACACAAACCAGCAAATACACACTTCTTTTATAGAAATGCTTCATTATGGTTATGATTAAAATTAAGTGTTCAAATACAGGCCGGTAAACAGCCGTATCAGAAAATTATTGAATAAAAAAGTATGGTATGGTAACTGTTATCAGAACGATAAGGCAGTATTAGCAGCAGCACATACAACACATGTATGAAGCAGAAGTAGAAGCAGTAAAGAAGGAAACCAGTGTGTTCAACAAGTAAGTTGACGAAGAAGATACAATGCCGGTCGAATTTTTAAACCGCGCATTTCTTTGTAAAATTTGATTCATAATAATATATTAGTCTATAATGTCTATGCAATTAGTAGACAAATAAAGCCAATAATTATCTCTTATCAAACTTTTAATTAAAAAATATCAAAAAGCATTAAAAACTAACCAGTTAAACTAAGGCTTAGTCCCTAAGTTAAATAGTTATTAAAGAAGATGCCGGAATTAAGTTTAGCTCCGTTTAAAACAGATCCAAACTATACCAATAACAAATGCCCCCAGCGCCAAACAAGTAAATAATATTTTTTTCATATTACTGTAAGCATTAATTTTATTTAATGCTTATTCGGTTATATCATACGGGGTATAAGGCTTAAACCCAAAAGCTGTAATAAGGTTTAATCATAATGTTAAAAATTAAAGGCGGAGTTTATCTATGTCGTTTTTTGCCTATACGTTGCGCGCCTTATAATATATTGGAAATTCTAAATTACTACTTGATAATTACTTAACTAACTAATATATTCGTTAAATCAATTGACACCTGCGGTTATGAGGTTTGTCTATAAATACACACCGTGTATTTGCTTATCAGTCATCTTGCTTTTAGGTGCTTTTATTGTACAGGCACAAGGCATTAAGGGCAAAGTAATAAATGCAGAAAACGGCAAACCAGCTAATCATCCAACACAACCGGATAATTTAGAGAATAATGTTACGCCCATTATTACGGCTCAAAATAACATATCACACTCCACTCAAAATGTGGTGTATACCCAAAGCAATGCGCAAAGCGAGTTACAGCATATTATTAATTCGGTAACTAACCTAACCATTGCCAAAGGAATAGAAAAAATATATCTGCATACCGACAAACCGTTTTATGCAGTTGGCGATACTCTATGGTTTAAAGCTTATTTATTTAATGCCGCTTACCTTACCCCATCAGCAAAAAGTGGGTGGCTTATGTAGAAATAGCTAACGACCACGTTATATTTATGAGGCAATTCCTTGATTTTTATACTGCTGAGGATATAAAGGGAATTGAGTTAATGAAATCAACTCAATATTCAGGCATGTATTACCAGCGGTTTTTACGTCCATTCGATAAGCCATGGGAGCATGCATGGGTTGAGGTTACCACCTACGCCGGCAAAGGCCCATTTTTAAATAAAACCCCTGGGGTATATATGTACAAGCCTTTAGCATTTGGCGCGCAAAAACAATTCTATTCGCCAAAATATACATCAAAGTTTGATAACGCTATCATTGATAGCCGCTCAACTATTTACTGGCAGCCTAATATGATTACCGATCGAAATGGCAAGGCCACCGTATTTTTCTATACCAGTGATAATCCCGGCAAGTATACCCTAATTTTAGAAGGCAGCGATATGAATGGTAACATAGGTAGCCTAACGCAAAAGCTATCGGTTAGCAAAACCATTCCCTAATTACCCTCCTGTTTATTCAATTGGCGTTTTTTTATAAGCTATACTTTCCTTGAAGTTGACGCCCTGACAATCAGCTCAGGCTTTATGCTGATGGTTCTTGGCGTGGTGGCAATCTCGCTATTTTCGTTTTCCTGAAAGTATAAATTAGCAATGGTTCTGCCCATATGAATACTAAACTGATCAATAGTAGTTATAGATGGCGAGGTAAGCTCCGTGAACGGCTCGTTAGAGAAACCACATATCCCCAGCTTTGACGGCACTTTAAAGTGCATGGCAGTAGCTACATCCAACACACCCAGGGCCGAGAAATCAGAAGTAGAAGCAAATATGGCATCCGGCGGAACGGGCAGGCTCAGCAATTTACGGGTAGCTTCGGCACCCAGTTCTTTTGTCCAGGCATTCTCTATAATTAATTCGCGTTCAACCGGCACATTAAACTTTTTTAATGCTTTTAAATAACCCGCCTTGCGTTGGCTAAATGTATTTAAATTTTGCGGCCCTTCTAATAAAGCGATACGCTTATAGCCTTGTTCAATTAAGTGCGCAACGGCCTCCATTGATGCCTGCTCACTATCATTGATCACTTTTAAGGTTTGCAGTTCATCAATAATACGGTCAAATTGAATGAGCTGTATACCATGATCAATTACATTTTTTAAATGGTCATAATTGTTATCGCTATCGGCCGATACGGATATTACAATACAGTCAACATGCTGATTAATGAGCGTGTTGATACACTGGATCTCCTTCTCATGCGATTCGTTAGACTGGCAAATAATTAAATTATAACCTTTTTGATAAGTAGCATCTTCCAACCCGACAATAACATTCGAGAAAAAATTTTGATTGATGCGCGGTACCACCACCCCTATGGTTTTGGTTTTACCCATGCGTAGGTTTGATGCCAGTATATTGCGCTTATAGTTAAGTTCGGCAGCGGTTTTTATAATTAATTGCCGCGTTGTTTCATTTACGTGATTGCGATTATTAAGCGCCCGCGACACCGAAGAAGCCGTAATATTTAGCTTCTCTGCGATGTCATAAATTGTGGTTCGTTTTTTAGGTTTCATTAGCGGCATAAATATGCAAAAAATAAATTTCGGCAATCGATTGCATTTATAAAAAAAAATTTAAATTCGTTGCTTTAAATATTCCGATTAATAAACTAAATTATTTTATGCAATTAACTAATAAACTATGTTATTATTAGGTATTGATATAGGTACTTCGTCTGTTAAGGTAGCTATAGTTAACGCCGAAACGCAAAAAACAATCGCTTTAGCGCAATATCCCGATACAGAATCGCCGATTATTTCCTTGCAGTTAGGCTGGGCCGAGCAATCGCCCGAGATGTGGTGGGAGCAAATTCAGCAGGCCATTGTTTTATGCCACAGCAGTGGGAAATATAATCCCGGTGATATTGCCGCCATTGGTATAGCCTACCAAATGCACGGCCTGGTATTGGTTGATAAAAATCAGCAGTTATTACGCGATAGCATCATTTGGTGCGATAGCCGCGCGGTTGAAATTGGTGACAAGGCGTTTGATGCCATCGGCCATGAAAAATGTTTATCCCATTTATTAAATTCGCCCGGCAACTTTACCGCTTCAAAATTGGCATGGGTAAAGCAAAACGAACCTAAGATATATGAGCAGATAGATAAGATCATGCTGCCCGGTGATTATATCGGCATGAAACTAACCGGTGAGATCACTACCTCTATATCCTCCTTATCTGAAGGTGTGTTTATTGATTTCATTACCGAGCAGATCTCTAAAGATGTGATTGATTACTTTGGTTTCAGCGAAAGCCTGTTCCCCGAAATAAGACCTGTTTTTTCAAATCACGGGCAAGTATCAAGCTCAATAGCCGGAAAATTAGGATTAACCCCGGGCATCCCGGTAGCTTATAAAGCGGGCGATCAGCCCAACAACGCGTTATCCTTAAATGTGTTAAACCCCGGCGAGGTTGCTGCTACAGCAGGCACCTCTGGTGTCATATATGGGGTGAGTGATCAGTTAACTTATGATAAACAATCACGTGTAAATACATTTGCGCACGTTAATTATACCCGGCAACAAAAAAGCTTAGGGGTATTGCTTTGCATTAACGGAACCGGCAGCTTATACCGCTGGACTAAAAATTTATTCGGATCTGGCGAGAGCTATCTACAAATGAATGACGAGGCCAAGCAGGTGCCCTTAGGCAGCGATGGCTTACGCATATTACCATTTGGTAATGGCGCCGAGCGGATGCTGAACAATAAACTGGTGGGCGTGCATATGCACAATATTGATCTGAACCTGCATACAAGGGCACACATATTCAGGGGCGTACAAGAAGGTATTGCCTGTGCTTTCCGCTATGGGTTAGACATTATGCGCGAAAATAAAATGAACCCAACTGTAATACGTGCAGGCAGGGCCAACTTGTTTTTAAGCGATCTTTTTGCCCAAACATTTGTAAACGTAACCGGCATACCGATTGAGCTTTATAAAAATGACGGCAGTGTGGGCGCCGCTTTAGGTGCAGGCATTGGCGCAAAAATATATGGGTCGCCAAAAGAGGCATTTCAAAATATGCACCCCATACAATTGATTGAACCATCTGGAGATGACTTGGAACCTATATACCAGGAATGGAAAGACCTGCTGGAACGACAACTGACCGTACAAAACTAACACCCTTAATAAATTAATATAAATTACATAATTCAATAAATAATATCATGGCAAAAATAGTAACAGGCGAAACCGAATTCTTTAAAGGAATTGGCGAGATTAAATTCGAAGGCCTTGAATCAGACAATCCACTGGCGTTTCGCTGGTATGATGAGAACAGAGTAGTAGCGGGTAAAACTTTAAAAGATCATTTGCGTTTCGCGGGCGCTTATTGGCATTCATTTGTTGGCAACGGAGCCGATCCGTTTGGCGGCCCAACGCATATTTTCCCATGGGACAAAAAAGCTGATGCAGTTGAACGCGCTAAAGACAAAATGGATGCTGCTTTTGAGTTCTTGACTAAATTAAACTTACCCTACTACTGTTTCCATGATGTGGACGTGGTTGATTACACCAATGACATCAATGAAAACGACAGACGTTTACAGGCATTAGTTGAATACGCTAAACAAAAACAAGCCGAAAGCGGTGTTAAATTACTTTGGGGAACAGCTAATTTGTTCTCGCACCTGCGTTATATGAACGGCGCTTCAACCAATCCTGATTTTCATGTATTAACACATGCTGCTGCACAGGTTAAAGGCGCTTTAGATGCTACTATTGCTTTAGGCGGCGAAAACTATGTGTTCTGGGGTGGTCGCGAAGGTTATATGACCTTATTGAACACTGATATGAAACGTGAGCAAGAGCATTTTGCCAAGTTTTTACATGCAGCTAAAGATTACGCGCGCGGCCAGGGCTTTAAAGGTAACTTCTTTATTGAACCAAAACCTTGCGAACCCACTAAGCACCAATATGATTATGATGCAGCTACTGTGTACGGATTCTTGCAAAAATATGATCTGTTAAATGACTTTAAATTAAACCTTGAAGTTAACCACGCTACCTTAGCCGGCCATACATTTACCCATGAGCTGCAAGTAGCTGCAGACAATAATATGTTAGGCTCAATTGATGCCAACCGCGGTGATTATCAAAACGGATGGGATACCGATCAATTCCCTAATGATATTAATGAAGTAACAGAAGCCATGCTGATTATTTTAGAAGCCGGTGGCTTAAAAGGCGGGGGTGTTAACTTTGACGCTAAAATACGTCGTAACTCAACTGATCCGGCTGATTTGTTTTATGCACACGTAGGTGGTATGGATGTTTTTGCAAGAGCATTGATCACTGCGGATAACATTCTTCAAAAATCAGATTACAAAAAACTGCGTAAAGACAGGTATGCATCTTACGACAGCGGTAAAGGAAAAGAGTTTGAAGAAGGCAAACTATCGTTAGAAGACCTGAGAGCTTACGCGGTTGAAAATGGCGAGCCAAAAACTATAAGTGGTAAACAAGAGTATATCGAAAACTTGATAAATCGTTATATATAGTTTATACTTGTTTAACCAATAAACTAACCTAATTATATGAAACAATTATCTACCGGCGATTATATTGTATTTTTAATATACTTTATTATCGTCGCCAGCTACGGGTTCTGGGTATATCGCCGTAAACACGTAAAAACAGAAGGCACCGGTTCCAAAGATTACTTTTTAGCAGAAGGTTCACTTACCTGGTGGGCTATTGGCGCTTCGCTTATCGCTTCAAACATCTCTGCCGAGCAATTTATCGGCATGAGTGGTTCAGGCTTTAAAATGGGGCTTGCCATAGCAACCTACGAGTGGATGGCCGCGCTAACGCTAATCATTGTAGCTGTATTTTTTATTCCTGTCTATCTTAAAAACAAGATATTCACCATGCCTCAGTTTTTAAGTCAGCGGTATAATGGAACAGTAGCTATGATCATGGCGGTATTTTGGTTGTTATTATATGTTGTAGTTAATTTAACCTCTATTCTTTATTTAGGTGCTTTAGCGGTTCATAGTATATCAGGCATTAACTTCCAGGCGTGTATATGGTTCTTAGCCATTTTTGCGGTCATTATCACTCTCGGCGGGATGAAGGTAATTTGCTATACAGACGTTATACAGGTATTCTTTTTAATTCTGGGTGGCCTGGTTACTACCTATATCGCTATCAATTTAGTGGCCGACCATTCTGGTGGCCACGGCATTATGGATGGCCTGCGGGCAATGAGCAGTAAAGCCAATGATCACTTTCACATGATCCTGAAAAAGGATAATGAGAATTATCTTGATTTACCGGGCCTTACCGTGTTAATTGGTGGTATGTGGATAGTTAACCTTAACTATTGGGGCTGTAATCAATACATTACCCAGCGTGCGTTAGGCGCTAACCTGCCCACCGCGCGTGGTGGTATCTTGTTTGCCGCATTTTTAAAATTGCTGATGCCGGTTATTGTGGTGCTTCCGGGTATTGCTGCTTTTATCCTGTATAAACAGGATATATTCGGCTTCCATGACCAAATGATGAAAGGCGGAGAATTAAACCCGGATAATGCTTACCCGGTTTTATTAAATCTTTTACCCGTCGGCTTAAAAGGACTATCATTCGCAGCCCTTACTGCTGCTGTAGTTGCTTCATTAGCGGGTAAAGCCAATAGTATTGCAACTATATTTACGCTTGACATTTACAAAAAACGGATTAACCCTGAAGCTGCAGATAAAAAATTAGTAGTTGTGGGTAAAATTGCCGTTGTAGGTGCCATGATCTTAGGTATAATTATCTCTCCGTTTTTGGGCATTGATAAAAAAGGTGGTTTCCAATACATACAAGAATATACAGGCTTCGTATCGCCAGGTATTTTAGCCATGTTCCTGTTAGGATTCTTCTGGAGAAAAGCCACTTCAAATGCAGCGCTGTTTTCAACAGTTGGCGGTTTCTTACTATCATGTGGCTTTAAGGTTCTTCCTCAATTTGTTAATCTGCAGTTCCTTGCCCCATCCGGCTTCGCGGTAAATAATGCAGGTGTATATGAAATGCCTTTCTTAGATAGAATGGGCTTTGTATTTCTAATCTGCGTGGTAGGTATGTACATTATTTCGATGATAGAAAATGCAAGCGGCAAACGGGCTAACGCGTTAGAGGTTGATACCAAAATGTTCCGCACTACAAATTCATTTGCCGTAGGCGCCCTTATTATTATAGGTGCGCTTGTAGCACTTTACTCCGTATTCTGGTAGTAAGTAAACTAAACTTAAATGAACAAGTAAACAAAAGCCCTCCGGTATACCCGGAGGGCTTTTTTGCGACCCACAATTTCATATGCAGCTATACTATAACGGTTCGGCTTGCACACACGGTAGCCAATGCATAAATAATCTTGTAATCGATTGCAAAAACAAAAATTTGTTAATACATTGAACTATTATTCAACTCGGATAAATGGCTTTTTATAAGTAAATTTCGCCACCAATTAACCGGTAATGAATTTATATCTGTTTGTAATTTTTTTAAAAAGTATCATCAACTTTTCTGTTGCTCTGGATAGGATAATTGCCCGATAGAAAAAATAAACCATAAATCAATTTATTAATATCAATATAGAATGCTTAGTAATTTAGAACAAACATTTCGCTGGTTCGGCCCGTCAGACGCGGTTACATTGGCAGCGATCAAACAAACCGGCGCTACCGGGATTGTAAATGCTTTACATCATATCCCATCAGGCGTGGTATGGAGCCCCGAAGAAATAAAAAAACGTAAAGATATTATTGAAGCATCTGGCCTTACCTGGTCGGTTGTAGAGAGTGTGAATATCCACGAAAGTATTAAAACAGCATCAGCAGGACGCGATGAGGCTATTGAGAATTATATTAAAACGTTGAAAAACCTGGCGGCGGCCGGCATTAAAACCGTATGTTATAATTTTATGCCCGTGTTAGACTGGACACGCACCAATCTGGATTACAGGTTGCCCAACAATGCATCAGCTTTAAGGTACCATGCCCCGGCCGTGGCCGCGTTTGACTTGTATATACTGGAGCGTCCGGAAGCTTTTAATGAATTTACACCAGCACAACAGCAAGCCGCAAAAGCGTATTTAGACAGCATCAATAGCGATGAAATAGAAGTACTGATAAATACCATCATGGCCGGTCTGCCGGGTACCGATGAGGTATTTACCATACCCGAATTTAAAGAACATCTTAAAAAATATGAAAACACGGATGCAAAAGCGTTAAAAGCTAATCTGGCTTATTTTTTACAGGGCATTATTCCTGACGCGGAGCAGTTGGGTGTAAAAATGTGTATCCACCCGGACGACCCACCATTTTCAATATTAGGTTTACCCCGCGTAGTTTCTACCGAACAGGATTTGGCTGATGTGGTAAACGCGGCTCCGTCACCAAGTAACGGGCTTACTTATTGCACCGGATCATTAGGTGCAAATCCAAAAAATGATCTGCCGGGTATTATGGAGCGTTTAGGTACTCATGTACACTTCCTGCATCTGCGTAATGTTAAGCGAGAGGCAGATGGCAGTTTTTATGAAGATAATCACTTAGAAGGCAGCAACGATATGTATGCGATCATGAAAAATGTGATACTGGAACAAAAGAAAAGGCAAGACGCAGGCCGCGAAGATATAGCCATACCTATGCGCCCGGATCATGGCCATAAATTACTGGACGATTATAACTATAATACCTACCCCGGCTATTCTATAATTGGCCGCTTAAAGGGCCTTGCAGAATTGAGGGGGTTAGAATTGGGTATCAAAAGAAGTATACTTTAATAACAAACTGATTTAAGGCGTTAAGGAAAGGCTACGATTACCGTA